>DYLR01000001.1 GCA_020721975.1 Blastopirellula marina
AAGCCCGCCGATAATCGGATTTCCCGGCGAAAACGAAATGCTGTATCCGAACAAAACCCATTGAAGACTCAACAGACACAGCACAATCATGCACTGCATCAGGATACTTAGCACGTTTTTACGCCTGACAAGGCCGCCATAAAAGAAGGCAAGCCCCGGCGTCATAAACATAACCAGTGCGGTACTGATGAGCATCCATGCCGTATCACCACTGTCAACTGTGGCGGCAGGCATTCCTTCGACTCGCGATGTACCGCAAAAATATGCCAGTACAACTGTTGCGAGAATCCCTGCAAATCCTGCTTTTCTGGTACATTTGGCAATCAATTTTTGTCTCCTAAAAAATACTGAATCAAAAAAAGGGTTCAATATTTAACGTGAACCTCAACCCTACACCGGCAGTTAATTGCTTAATCCTGAAATAACAATATTTGTGCCAGATAGCTTAACAGGATTTTTTGAGCATAACCGATTGAATTTTAAGGAGTTATGAAAAAAATAAAAATGTGCGATATGAAAAATATATTTCAAAATTGTATTTTTTAACAATCATAAATACAAAATTGTATGTTTCGGTTTTAAGCATACTATTATTTCAACGCATTTATCATTACCGTGGTCTCCAATTATTTGCTAAAATTTATATAGGAAAAAACCTTGATAATCGGGGGAAAATATGCAACCCAAAAGAAATCGCAAAGGCATAGCCGTGGTGATGGCGCTTTTATTTTTGGCGTTGTTCACCTCGCTGGCGGCGGCGTTTGTATCTTTGTCCAGCGGAGCTTTGCAAATAACGGCAAATTACCACAAGGCATCCAGCGCCAAATCGGCGGCTGAAAGCGGCGCAGAGGTAATACGCTACTGGCTGAACAGGGTCTCGCTGCCCGGTACAACGACTTCAGGCCAGTTATTTTCTTCAATAGCAACTTCGCTGCAAAATGATTTAACCGCCAATAGTATCTCAAATATCACAATTGCCAGCGACGGTTCGATGATAACTATCGGCGATGTTGTTTTGAATACGGCATATAACCAGCATTTCTCTGCGACAATCACTCAATATGATTTAGATACCTTACAGCTTGAAGTAGTCGGCACATCCGACAATTTCCGCAAGGGAATCCGCGTATTTTACGATCTCTCGGAGCGGGGACACTCGGTCTTTGATTATGGTGTGGCAACACGCGGGCCTTTGTCGCTCACCGGAAATGTCGAGCTGGAGGGCATAAATCTTGCAGTTGAATCGAGCGTGTACATTGAAAGCGAAAATTCCTATACAGCCCTTACGATTATTGGGAACTCTCATATTGCCGGCGATGTGAGTGTGGCCAATCAGTATGCCTCGGTTGTTCTCCAGGGCAGTAAGGCAGGCATCGGCGGCGAAACGGGGCAGGCGGCGATAGATAATCATGTCAACTTCGGCGTTGACCCGACGGAATTTCCAACGCCAACGCCGGATATATTTGAACAGTATGTACAAACCACCATTGACAGCACATACGATTTTGCAGCTAACGCAACTTATGATAATATCCGCATTCCTGCAAATCTCAATCCGCATTTTACCGGCAATGTCAATCTAAGAGGCGTTGTTTATATAAAGACGCCGAACGTCGTTACATTCAGCGGAAATGTCGATTTGACAGGTGTAATTGTGGGGGATGGGGATGTATCCGACAATTCGGCTGCGAACAGTATTATTATAACGGGCAATGTTTCCAGCCGGGCCTCGAGCGAGCTGCCTGACGAGCCTCAATTTGAAGGATTAAAAGACAAAAACGGCACTTTTATCGTTGCTCCGGGTTTTGCTCTGGCATTCGGGGGTAATTTCAATATGTCCAACGGCGCTATTGCAGGCAATGGCATAACGTTTTTCGGCAATGCCGGCGGTACCGTACATGGCTCAATAATCAATTACAGCGATGCTGTAATGACGATAAACGGCAACAGCGACCTGTATTTTAACCGGAGCGGCTGCGACATTGTGCCTGCCGGTTTTGTGCCTGATATAGTATTAGAATATAATGCCCGGTCTTATGAAGAGTTTATACCCCAGGGATAAATTACAGGCGTTTGGACAAGACCGAGGTTTCATATTTTTCAATTTCTTTGAGCCAGATGCTGCCGGCGGGAACATTATTCTTCATGCAGTAATAATCCCACACCGCTGCAAACGGCAGGCTTTTTAACTCTTCAAGGACGGCAAGCCGTTGGGTGTAATTTTTTTCAAGCTCCAGTTTTTTGAGTTTTTCCGCAGGCTCAAGCAATGCAAACAAAAGAGCCTTGAGCATATTCCGCGAACCGATAACCCATGCGGCGATGCGGTTTATGGCCGCGTCGAAAAAGTCAAGCCCGATATGTATCCTGTCCAAAGCATTTGAACGCACTATTTCCTGGGCGATTGCCAGCAGTTCGTCATTCAATATCACCACGTGGTCGCTGTCCCATCGGACGGGTCTGCTTACGTGCAGCAGCAGTCCGGGTACGAATTGCAGTACGGATGAAATCTTATCGGCAATGGATTCGGTCGGATGGAAATGCCCGGCGTCAAGACACAATAATTTCTGTCTTGACGCTGCATAGCCCATATAAAATTCGTGCGAGCCGACGGTATAACTTTCGACGCCTATGCCGAACAATTTTGACTCAACTGCGTCAAGCTCGTAAGTTTTGTCGAATTTCCCGGCGAAAATTTCATCAAGCGACTGCACAAGTCTTTCACGCGGTGCGGTGCGGTCAACGGGAATATCCTTGTAGCCGTCGGGAATCCAGACGTTCATAACAGAGGTCGAGCCGAGCTGCCTGCCCATTTCGGCGGTAATTTTTCTGCATGCTGTGCCGTGTTCAATCCAGAATTTGCGAACCGCCCTGTCGGGATGGCTTAACGTAAAACCGTCGGCTGCGAGCGGATGGGAAAAATATGTCGGGTTGAAATCCAGCCCAAGACCGTTTGTCTTTGCCCAGTCAATCCAGCTTTGAAAGTGTTCGACCGTTATTTCGTTGCGGTCAACCTTTTTGCCGCTGTGGTCAAGATAAATTGCGTGAAGATTCAGCCTGTGTTTGCCCGGAATCATACTAAGGGCTTTTTCAATGTCCATTCTCAGCTCGGCAATATTTCGAGCCTTGCCGGGATAATTTCCGGTGGCCTGAATGCCGCCGCCGAGCTGTTGGTCCGTATTTTCAAAGCCGCCTACATCGTCGCCCTGCCAGCAGTGCAGAGATATCGGTATTTTTGCAAGAGCGGCGATTGCCTTTTGAGTATCTACACCTATTTCGGCATAACTTTGCCTGGCAAGTTCGTAAGACTGTTCAATACGATTCATGATAAAATCCTTATATTTGTTTACTGCGGTACGATTCTGCTTCCCAGTTTTCGATAAACAATCTTGCGTCCTCGGTCATAAAATCGACGCCGCCGAAAGCCTCGGCAAACTTTTTCACAAGGGCGGCATCCTGTGCAAATTCAAGAGCTATTTCCGCCCTTCGCTGTGTCCGGCCGATGCCGAACACCACATTGTCGAACACCGCCACTGGCGGCCGGCGTCCGTATTTGCTGTTGTATTCGCCGATTTTTTGCGTTGTCGGTTCGCCAATAAACGGATGTGAGCCGGCATATAAAATATGATCCGGCGAAATCGGCCCGTCGGCTAAATCAAAAAGACCGCCCGCCTTCAAAAAGCAATCGCCGAGCGCTTCCCTGATTTTTCTTTCAGCAGCGGCTAATACATTTGCATCCGGCAGCGGCATAATTTTTAAATCCTTCGTGATTCCCGCTTTTTTATATTGTTCGGCAAGTTTATTAAAGATTTCCCTGAACATACCGCGGATTTCCTGTTTTGTATCGCCGGCGACAAATACGCCGTGATTTTTCAGGAATATCACAGACGGCTCTTTCCCGAATTTTTCGGTATAGCCGGCAATTTTTTTGTGTATGTGCATGCAAAGGGTATATCCGGGATTGACATAATCCAGCCAAATCGCATTTGGGAAAAGTTCCTCGCATACCTTTGCCCCGTTTTTCGCGCACGTCATTCCGTTCACGAGTGCCGGGTGATTGTGAATTACAAACACTGCCTTGAGCAGGTTATGCAGCGGCGCCTCGACTGAAGCACGTCCGCTGCCCGCGGATAAAACCGCATCAGCCATTATTTTTGCAATCATCTGTTCTCTTGCCGCAGAATCTTCCGGCGGCCTGACGGAGTACAAGGCGGAAATTTTCTTCCTGTCTAAAGCGACAAACGTTTCCGGCGCAAGCCCGGACAGAGTTGTGCCGGAGGGTTTGACCCAGAGCGTATCGTGATTTTTAACGGAAGTATTTCCGCCGCCGCCGCGAACATAATCCGTAGTGCCGAACTCATGCGAAAGTTCCGTTATATCGTTCAGCAGTTGTTGGATATCGGGTTTGAGTTTCATCATTAAAAAGCCTTTAATCAGAGCCTGGAAATTTTTCAATATATTTTTGCCACTGTGCGGTGTTCTGCGGATTGTATTTTTTTAGTTCAAAAGACCCGGCAACAGTTTTTCGCCCCTGCGAAATCGAGTTTATTTGTCCTGCTGCCATGGCCTGTATAATAACATTGCCAAGAACCGTAGCCTCGATGGGCCCTGCCAAAACTTTTTTCCCTGTTGCATCGGCTGCGAACTGATTTAACATTTCATTTTGGCTGCCGCCGCCGACAATATGCAATACTTCGATTTTTTTGCCGGTGAGCTTTTCGAGCTTATTTATGACGTTATGATATTTCACCGCCAGCGATTCAAGAATTACGCGAGCCATCTGCCCTTTGTCATTTATGGTCTGTTGGCCGGTTGAATTAAGGTAATTATTGATTTTTTCGGGCATATTTCCTATGCCGAGAAATTCAGGCATATCGACATTCAGCCATGCCCGAAACGGTTCGGAACAGGCGGCCAATTGGGCAATTTGCGGATAACTCAGCTCGCTTCCCTGCAAAGCCCATTGTCTGCGGCATTGCTGAAGCAGCCAAAGTCCCATTATATTTTTCAGCAGGCGAATTGTGTTATTCACGCCGCCTTCATTTGTAAAGCTGTACTTAAAAGATATTTTGTTAATCACAGGCTTTGGAATTTCCACTCCCAGCAGACTCCATGTGCCGCTTGAAAGATATGCCCAGGAGCTTTTTTCGTCGGCAGGCGTCGCCGTAACCGCACAGGCCGTGTCATGGCATCCAACGGCAATGATGGGTATTTGCAGGCAGCCCATTTCGTCGGCCAGTTCCTTTTTGAGCAAACCCATTTTCGCACCGGGCTGAATAATATCGGGGAAAATGCCTT
The DNA here is from genome assembly GCA_020721975.1 of Blastopirellula marina. Classification (GTDB taxonomy): domain Bacteria; phylum Planctomycetota; class Phycisphaerae; order Sedimentisphaerales; family UBA12454; genus DYLR01. The sequence continues at coordinate 5,296 of DYLR01000001.1, forward strand.
TCGGCAGGTCGAACTTTCCGATGATTTCGTCCGACCAGCAGCCGCTGTTCATGTCCAAAAGCTGCGAGGTGCTGGCGATTGTATATTCCGCTGAAATATTTCCGCACAGCATGTACGCCATTAAATTTGGCATAAAAAGCAGTTTTGAGGCCTTTTTGAGCAGTTCGGGCTTTTGGTTTTTATACGCAATCAGCTGAAACAGGCTGTTGATTTGCATAAGCTGGATGCCGGTTGCGGCATAAACTTTATTTTCAGGCATGATTTTAAAAGCCTGTGCGAATGATTCGCCGGTTCGGCTGTCGCGGTAATGATAAGGATTTTCAAGCAATTCGCCATTGGCGTCAATCAATCCGAAATCCACGCCCCAGGTGTCTATACCGATGCTCTGAATATTTTTTTGAACGGCAACGGTTTTCCTTATCCCCAGTTTTATCTGGTTCATCTGGTTGTTAAAGTCCCAGTGCAGTTCGCCGTTTTTTTCAACCGGCGTATTTGCGAAGCGGTGCATTTCCTGAAACGATAATTTTTGTCCTTCAAGTGTTGCAAGCATCACTCTGCCGCTTTCCGCCCCCATATCAACGGCAATATAATATTTCTTGTCAGACATAGGATTTTCCCTAACAACAGATTATTTTCAATAATTCCTTTTCTGCCTGTTTTGTCCACAGGCCGTCGATAATTTTATCCGATACGGCGGGATAATGTTTTCGCATTTCCGCAAGCGGTATCAGCGGCATATTTACAATCTGCGGATATACGATAATTTTGCCGGACATTGTTCGGTTTTCAACGGCACGTATTCCGTCGATTGCGCCGGCTATTCCGCTGACGGCGTCAACGGACAAATTGGTATCTAATTGGCCGCAGACGGCCTTTTGCAATACCACCTTCATATCCGAAAGGCTCGACCCGCTTGTGCCGAACATAAAACAGCGATTTTCAATATATCTGTCAAGGTCAACCGGATGTTTAACATTTGCAGGTATGCCTGCGAAAATGTTTATCAGTGTTTCGGGCATGCTGTTTTTAATCGACCCTGCCACCAAATCCGCCACCGGAGCCATTATCGCAAAATATCTGAACTTTTCAACAGGCGATTTTTTTTGCGGGTTGACGAATTTTATATCAACGCGGTTTTTTTGTGCGATGTTTTTGACCTTCTGCTCAAGAACGCCGAGTCTTGCGTCGTCAAAATCACAGGCGGCAATTGAAAGCTTTTCCACTCCGCTGCAAATCACTCTAATAGTGTGCATTTGTCCCATTGGCCCGGCTGCGCCGATTATATTTACCTTATCGCCCGGGCGCAGTTCGCCTGTTTGCGGGATGTTCCTGTAAGACTGTGCGGCACTGGCGGCGGTTGTGCCTGTCCATCGCGTGCCGCCGTAATGTACTCTGCCGACGCCGACGGAGACCTCGCCTCCGATATTTTTGCCGGCAAGAACAATGTTTATAATACCGCCTGCGGCAAGTTTATCATTCAATATTTCAATTACCTGCTTTTTACAGCCGAAATAAATTATGTCGTCAAAATTTTCGTTCGGCAAATCGCCGACAGAATCGGCATTTATTATTTTAACGCCTGTTCGAGTTATTTTATTGAGCTGTGATTGGTCGCAGCAGACGGCGGTAATATTTGCCGGTATGTTGTTTGCAGTGAAACATTCTTCAAGGCCGATGATTTCATATCCGCCCTCGGCGACCACAAGCGTTCTGCCGCCGGACAAAATATGATTTCTTTCCCTGCTGATGTATGAACTTTCCACGCAAGCCCACGGCTCAACCAGAGCTATTGCCGACGCGCTGAGTTTATCGTCAACCGGAATTAAAAGGCTCTCGCCGCTGTGCGGCTCGACAAACACCCGTTCGTCAAGCAAAACATACTGCTGAAGTGCGCCTTCAAAATTATAACCGAAGGCCGCATTTGACGCCGCTGTTTTAAGCCAGCGGTAATCGGTCTGCACAAGAACCCGCTGGCCGGGCTTGTGATATTTTACTTTTTCCCCGACCGCAACGATAACACAGCACGCTTCATGGCCGGGTACGCCCGGCTTTTTATTGGGACAATACGACGGAATTTCGTCAAGTATTTTACTGTCAATCCCCGAAACTATAGGCGTTTTTCTTGCATGTGAATCAAATTGTTTGAGCAGTTTCAAATCTGAAAAACACAAACCGACCGCTTCAACTTTTGCAAGAACCTGATGTGGGCCGGGCTGATGAATTTCCTTTTGGGAATTGACTATCATTTTGTCCGGGCCTGTAAGCTGAACGGCATGCTGTGTCTGTGGAATTTCTGGAATCATTAAATTTCCTTAATGCAGCATTATCTGGCCGCCTGTAACCGGAACGGCCTGTCCTGTCTCGTATTTCTGTTCAATCAGATAATATATTGCCTTCATTACATCAGCCGTTGTGCAGCCCCGCTTCATCGGCACTTTATCTTCATAAGCTTTGCGGACATCCTGAATATTTTTGGCGCCCGGGACCTTTCCTGTCCGCAGGTACTGCACAAACAAACCGTTTTGCGGGTCCGACCACAGCGGCCCGTCGAAAAAATTGCCCGGGCATATCGAATTGACTTTAATGCCGTCGCCGACAAGCTCCAGCGCAAAAGACTGCGTAAGGCCTATTCCGCCGAATTTGCTGCCTGCGTAAGCAAAATTCATATTTGAGCCGACAAGCCCGGATTTAGAGTTTATCTGAATAATATCACTCACATAAGATGAGTCGGTTTTGTGCTGCAAAGCGAGTATCTTTGCCGCGGCCTGTGTGCAAAGATAATACCCTTTGTAATTGACGGCGGTTACAAAATCAAAGTCTTTTTCCGTCTGCGTTTTGACGCTGCCGGCCTTAAGCACCCCGGCATTGGAAATCAAAATATCGAAACCGCCGAAGAGTTTTACAACTTCATCAAACCCCTGTCTTACAGATTGTCCGTCTGCGACATTTACGCCGAGCGCAAAAGCCCTGCCTGCGCCATAACTGCGGCAGAGTGTGTCGGCCTGGATTTGCGCCTGCTGTTTATTTATATCGGCCAGAAATACAAACGCTCCCTGTGAAAGCAAATCCTCGGCAATTTCAAGACCGAAGCCCTGTGCTGCACCTGTAACTACCGCTACTTTGCCGGACACTTTGCCAGACAAACCGGCCGACAGCGGCAAAACATCAAATCGGCCAACTCCTTTAATAAATATTGCTTTTATATCGCTCGTTTTTTGACCGACAGCTTTTTTGATTGTGTTGATTATTATTTCGCAGTCTTTTTGCAGGGGCAGCTCAATTGTCAGACAATTGTTTTGGTCGGATGATGCCGGATTGTATCGTATCATCGCCGAGTTTTCGCCCTGTCTGAAAATCATTCTCAGTACGGGCGATATATCGTTAATCGAAACTGCCATATCGGACATATAATTTAAACCTTTTCAACTTCGGCGACCACTTTGACAATTTTTTTGGGCGGCAAATGCAATGCGGCATTAAATGTATCTTCTGCGGCTTCCTTTACCGCTTCAGAAATCGTCGGATGCGCGAAAATCATCCCGGCCAGGTCTTTTGTCGAGGCCTTAACGCCAATCATTGCTGTCGCCGATTCGATAATCTCAGTTGCGTTATGGCCGATTATATGCACGCCGAGCAGGGCATTATCGTCAAGTCCGCGAATAACCTTCACAAATCCGGTTTCTTCGCCGACCGCCATTGCCTTGCCAAGATAACCAATTGGAAACTGGCCGATTGCCACAGGTATTTGTTTTTCCTTTGCCTGTCTGCTCGTAATGCCCACTGATGCAATTTCAGGAAAAGTATATACCGCACTCGGCACAGGGAGCTTGTATTCCTTATTATGCCCCAGTGCGTTTTCAACAGCCGTTTCGCCCTGCGCACTTGCGGCATGAGCAAGCAGACATTTGCCGTTGGCATCGCCGATACAATAAACATTACCGGCAGCAGTCTGCATCCTGTCATTGACCCTGATAAAACCTCTGTCGGTTACAAGGGAAATTTTTTCAAGCCCCAAATCCTGCGTATTTGGTTTTCGGCCTGTTGCAACCAGAACTTTATCAACCTCTACTTGTTTGCCGTTGCCAATCACAACGCTCACGGCGTTATTTTTTAACTCCATCGACTCGACTTTTGTGCCGGTAAAAATATTTATTTTTCTCTTTTTAAATATGTCTGCTATAGTCAGCCCCAGTTCTGTTTCCATTTCAGGCAGCAGAGCGGGCATCATTTCGACAATCGTAACTTCAATGCCGAACTGTGCCATCATACATGCAAATTCACAGCCGATAACGCCTCCGCCGACAATAAGCAGCCGTTTTGGAAGTTGTTTCCAGTGCAGAGACTCGTCAGATGTGCAGATGAATTCCCTGTCGCCCGGCCGGAACGGAATCGTTGAAGGCGCTGAACCTGCGGCGATGATGATATTATCTGCGGTGATTTGCTGTATTTTGCCGTGCGAATCCTGAAGAGTCAATTTGCCCTGCGATTCAAATTTCGCCTGTGCCTGATATAATTTTACCTTTCTCGAATCGAACAAACTCCTGATTCCGCCGCGAAGTCTGGCAAGCACCCTGTCTTTTCGCTGCTGAATAGCTGTCCAGTCGAAATCGACAGAGCCGGAAATTCTTACGCCCAGAGCATCGGCGTGTTTTATTTTATGCAGCAGTTCTGCCGAGGCAAGCAAAGCCTTTGACGGTATGCAGCCGTAATTCAGACACGTTCCGCCAAGCAGGTGTTTTTCGACGACCGCGGTTGTCGCGCCCATTTGAGCGGCTCTCAGGGCCGCCACATATCCGCCCGGACCGGCGCCTATAATTGCTATCTGAAAATGCTCCGACATAATTATTTACTCGACAAGCTGCCCCGGATCTTCAAGGAGTCCTTTAAGAGTCTGTAAAAATTTCGCCGCCGCTACCCCGTCAATTACCCTGTGGTCAACGCTCAATGTAAGCGTCATCAGACGGGTCGGTCTTATTGCGCCGTTTTCAACTTTTATATCCTCGCGAATTGCGCCGACCGCCAGTATCGCCGACTGCGGCGGATTTATTATCGCGCTGAATTCCTCAATGCCGAACATTCCAAGATTGGTAATTGTAAATACGCCCCTGCCCATGCCTTCAATTTTGCCTTTGCGGGCGTTTTCGATAACCACCCTGCTTTGGCTGCAAAGGGCGTCAAATTTCATTTTGTCGGCGTTAAGAATTGTCGGCACAACAAGCCCGTCGTCCAGCCCGACCGCAACGCCGATATTAACCTCGGCTGATTCGACAATCCCATCCTCCTTATATTGACTGCGAAATCCGGGATGCTGCCTTATCGCTTTGGCACAGGCTAAAACCACAAAATCATTCACCGTGCAGGCGAACTTTTGTTTTGTCTGTTTATAAAGATCAAACAGTTTTTGCGCCTCGACCGTCAGCTTGATATAAAAGTGCGGAATGTTCTGTTTTGAAAAGGCAAGATTTTGAGCTATCGCCTTGCGCATTTTACTCATCGGCAGTGTTTTAGGCCCGGCTGAAACAGCAGCGATATTTTCCAAATCGCCGGTAACTATTCGTCCCTGCGGCCCCGAACCTGTACCGAGTGCGGAAATGTCGATTCCCTTTTGCTCGGCAAGTTTTCTCGCTGCCGGCGAAATTCTTTTTCTTGCTGCATTAAAATCTTCCACGACCGCAGTTTCAGTCGCTTTTGTTTGCTGAACTGATGCAGCCTGCGGCTGAGCCCTGACCTGGCCGATTTGAGCCGACCCGGCCGTATCGCCCGCAAGATATGCGTCAATATCAACGCCTTGGTCGGCTATATATGCCACCGGTGTTTTCACCGGTACTATCTGTCCGACCTGCGCGACTATTTTTGCCAGCCTGCCGGAATCAACCGCCTCAACCTCGATATTCGCCTTGTCGGTTTCAATTTCAAATATAATTTGTCCAACAGTAATCATATCGCCCGGCTTGACACGCCATGAAAGAATTGTACCCTCTTCCATTGTCTGCCCGGCCTGAGGCATAAGAATCGGTATTACTTTAGCATCGGATGATTTTGGTAAATTTCCCATTTTGTCGCTCTTGTTTAAAGTGGTTTCACTATTATCCGTCGAATCGTATGCAACTGCAAATGGTTCTTCTATGCTAAATATGATTCCACGGGGTTTAAGCATCTTTATCGCTGCGAAATCCTGCGGTGATTCAATCTGCCATATATCAGAACCCACAGAAACGGTACAAATTCGCTCAGCACGCTTCAGAGGCAACTCTTCTCCGGCCTGCCAGTCAATTATAACCGCATTGTAAAGTGCGCGAGTTTGCTTTGGTAATTTAAGATTATACATATCTTCTAATAAAGACCGAATCCTTATATTTTCAAAAATACTATAAATTCTTTCATAAATCAAGCATTATTTTGCAAAATTATATTGAATTTTATGATTATAACTGATAAAATATAGAAATGCTTTCGATAATGAATGAAAGAAGAGAAAAGATTCTTGCCTTTGCTTATAAGCATGGGCATGTGTCGGTGAAGGAGCTTTCCGAAACACTCGGCGTCTCAGAGGCTACGGTTCGCCGGGATTTGCATACCATTGCAACCGAGGGGCTTTTGGAACTCAATCACGGAGGAGCATCGGTCGTCAAAAATTCGGATTATTCGTTCATATCCAAATCCATGCGCAACGTCGAGGCCAAAAGAGTTATTGCCGCACTGGCAGCCGAGCTGGTCGGCGACGGCGACCAGATATTTCTCGATTCCGGCACAACCTGTTTTGAAATGGCCAAACATCTCCGAAGCAAAAAAAGTCTTTCCATCATCGTCAATTCTGTCCGTACCGCCCAGGAGCTTCAGGCTCCGGGTCTTAATGTCCTGATGCTCGGCGGCCAGTACAGACCAGATAGAATGGATACCGTCGGACCGATAGCCTATGAAACTCTCAATCGCCTGCGCGGCTTTGTTGCATTTCTCGGCACGGACGGTATATGCAGGGAATTCGGCTTTACCGCGATAGATATTGAAAGCGCGCATATTTTCGGCCTTGCCGTGCGGAATTCCAGAGAATCAATACTGCTGGCCGACAGCAGCAAGTTCGACAGCCCTGCTCTCTATAAGATTACCGACATTCATTCTGTCTCCACATTGATTACTGAAAAATTGCCGTCGGAAAACTGGCAGCAGTTTTTTGAAAGCAACGGAATAAAAATAATTTGTCCTGAAACTGAAAATATAAATCTGAAAAATTAAGAGAAGAACTAATGCCAAAATCACAATTTATATCTCCGCAAACCGTTCGTAAGCCTGGTTTTATTGAATTTAAGCCTGTGCCGGTCAATCAGTATAATAAAACCGTTTCACAGGAACTGCAACGTTATAAGCCCGAAGATATGATTCGCATTCAGCGGGATATGATGATTTGCCGGATGTTTGAAACCATGCTCAATGAAATCAAACTTCGCGGCTCATGGAACGGCATTGAATATACGCACAACGGCCCTGCGCATCTTTCGCTCGGTCAGGAAGCCTCTGCTGTCGGTCAGGCATTTCATTTGAACATAGACGACCACATCTACGGCAGCCACAGAAGCCACAGCGAAATTTTGGCAAAGGGACTTTCTGCAATTCAAAAACTCGACGACCAGACGTTGATGAGCATAATGAAAAATTATTTTGACGGCAAATGTCTGTCGATTGTTGAAAAGGATGCACAGGGAGGCGTAAAAGACCTGGCCATCGATTTTCTTATTTACGGCACGCTTGCGGAAATATTTGGCCGCAGGGCAGGTTTCAATAAAGGCATGGGCGGCTCAATGCACGCATTCTTTCCGCCTTTCGGCATATACCCCAATAACGCCATTGTCGGCGGCAGCGGCGATATAGCCGTCGGAGCAGCTTTATTTAAAAAACTAAATCAAAAGCCCGGCATAATCATCGCAAATATCGGTGACGCATCCAGCGCGTGCGGCCCGGTGTGGGAGGGCATTTGCTTTGCCACGATGGACCAGTTTAAAAAACTGTGGGAAAAACCATACAAAGGCGGACTGCCGATAATTATTAATTTCGTCAATAATTTCTACGGCATGGGCGGTCAGCCTTTCGGCGAAACAATGGGCTTTGAAATCCTCGCCCGTCTCGGCGCAGGCATAAACCCCGAACAGATGCACAGCGAAAGAGTTGACGGCTATAATCCGCTTGCCGTGGCCGATGCTATCCTGCGAAAAAGACAAATCATTGAAAAAGGCAACGGCCCGGTTCTGCTGGATACTATTACGTATCGTTACAGCGGACATTCGCCGTCCGACCAGAACAGCTATCGAGACAAGGAAGAAATCGACGCATGGAAGCAGTACGACCCTATTGAAACATTTGCAAAAAGTCTCGTCGAAGCAAAGGTCTGCGACCAAAACGTTATTGACAAAATTCACAAAAAAATCGAATCGCTGATGATAAAGGCCTGCCGAAAGGCGGTTGACCTGACTATTTCGCCGCGGGAAGACCTGAAAAAAGTTAATTGCCTGCTCGAAAAGACAATGCTGTCCAATCAGAAAATCGAGTCGCTGGACACAAAACGCAAATGCGAAACGCTGCTTGCAAGACAGGATAATCCGAGGATTAAGAGTTTCGCCTCGAAAAGCCGCTCGGCTTTCGATGAGACCGGCCTGCGACTCAAGGATTCACGCTGTTTAGGCATAAGAGACGCCATTTTTGAGGCCATTCTCGACTATTTTTATATTGACCCGACATTAGTTGCTTATGGCGAAGAAAACCGCGACTGGGGCGGAGCGTTCGCAGTTTACAGAGGTCTTACCGAGGCACTGCCGTACCATCGCCTTTTCAATTCGCCCATTTCCGAGGGAGCGATTATCGGCACGGCTGTCGGCTATGCGCTTGAAGGCGGCAGGGTTATACCGGAGCTGATGTACTGCGATTTTATGGGCAGAGCAGGCGATGAAATTTTCAACCAGCTTTCCAAATGGCAGTCGATGAGCGGCGGCCTTTTGAAAATGCCGGTTGTCGTCCGTGTTTCGGTAGGCAGCAAATACGGCGCGCAGCACAGCCAGGACTGGACTTCGATTTGTGCGCATATTCCAGGGCTTAAAGTAGTGTTTCCCGCAACGCCTTATGACGCAAAAGGTCTGATGTACTCGGCGCTGAACGGCACAGACCCCGTGATATTTTTTGAAAGTCAGCGGCTGTACGGCCAGCCGGAGGAATTCGTAAATGGCGGCATACCCGAAGGCCGTTATGAAGTGCCGATTGGCGAACCGGTAATTCGCACACAGGGCAAAGACCTGACGATACTTACAATCGGTGCGACGTTATACCGGGCAATAACTGCGGCTAAGGAAATGCAGGAAAAGTACGGCGTATTGTGCGAAATAATTGATGCTCGCAGCCTTGTGCCGTTCAATTATGAACTCGTTTTGAGTTCGGTGAAAAAAACACATAAGATTCTTCTGGCATCGGACGCCTGCGAACGCGGCAGTTTCCTGCATACGATGGCTTCAAATATTACACAGATGGCCTTTGATGAACTGGATGCGCCGCCTGCGGTGGTCGGCGCACGCAACTGGATTACTCCGCCTGATGAAATCGAAGACGCCTTTTTCCCATATCCGACCGATATTCTTGATGCAGTGCATACGCATATCATGCCGCTGAAAGGCTATTCGGTAAAACGTGAAAATTCCGTTGCCGACCTGATTCGCCGCAGCCAACTTGGAATTTAATCCGGCTTTAAATATTGCAAATAATCGGTTGAAAAATAAAAGCCGCCACTGGCACAGAAAGGGTTATGATAGTGCGATTATCGCCTGCCATACGAACGCAACTTGTGTAATAGCGGGGGCAGGATTCGAACCTGCGACCTCCGGGTTATGAGCCCGACGAGCTACCAGGCTGCTCTACCCCGCAATAAATATTCAAATTCTACAAAAGAAGAATATAACTATTCAACAATCAATTATCGCAGATGCCGCAAAATTTTTTCGGTTATCTGCTGCAATTCGCCGGAACCATATTTAAATGCCGGCCAGCTATTAAAAACGCCATCGCTGTGCTTTCGCGGTATTATATGAAAATGAACATGATTTACCAGCTGCCCGGCTGCTCTGCCGTTATTGCACAACACATTATAGCCGTCTGCTTCCATAGCGCCATAAACCGCAGCGGCTATTTTGGGCAAAACTTCAGCAACAGAACTAAGCACGTCAGCCGGACATTCATGCACCATTTGATAATGGCTTTTGGGAATCACAAGCGTATGTCCGCTGCTTACCGGGCCGATATCGAGAAAGGCCAGCACATTTTTATTTTCATATATTTTTGCAGACGGAATTTCGCCGGAAACAATTTTGCAAAAAATACAGTCCTGTCCGTTCATTTTGTTAAAATCTCTTATTTATCCGTCTTTGGCTTTGAAGCCTCGCCCTTTTTTTTCTTTGCGGGCTGCTGCTCTTTGCTGGCTTTGGTTTCATTGCCTACAAACTGCATCAAAACAAGCCGGCCATTATCGCCGAGGCGGGTATTTGAAAGTTTTATAATCCTTGTGTATCCGCCTTTTCTGTCGATATACCGCGGGCCGATTTCGCTGAACAGTTTACCGATAATTGTGCCTTTCTTTTCAAGCACGCCGTCTTTTTCAACAAGAATATCCCTGTCATTAAGCAATGCCACAGCACGCCTGCGAGAGGCCAGATCGCCTTTGCGGGCCAAAGTTACGAGCTTTTCAACAAAGCTTTTTACGTGTTTCGCCTTTGGCAAAGTGGTAGAAATAGTTTCGTGTTCAATCAGCGACTGCGCAAGATTTCTGCGCAAGGCGATTCTGTGTTCGCTGGTTCTGTTTAATTGTCCGCCTGCTACTTTATGGCGCATAGTTAAAATCCCGTCGTAAATCAGAATAAAATTTAATCAATACCGGTCATACCGAGCGAAAGCCCCATATCCTCGAGCTTTCTGGTAATCTCGCGCAGCGTGGTTTTGCCGAAGCTGCGGAGTTTCAGAAGGTCCGCATCGGTCATTTTAACAAGCTGTTTGACCGTTTCAATATTACTGGCCTCGAGGCAATTGCTTGCCCGTACGCTAAGTTCCATTTCCTGAATGGGCATAAGAAGCTTGGCTTTGAGATCGTCGTTCAAATCGGGCTTTGCCGTCTCTTCCATGGAAACTTCTTCGTCAACGGTCTGCTCGCCCATTTCAAAATACTGCACGAACGGATTCGTATGTTTGCGGAGAATTTTCCCGGCTTCCACAAGAGCCATCTCCGGAGTAATCGTGCCGTCCGTCCATATTTCCAAAATCAGCCTGTCGTAGTTGGTGCGCTGGCCAACGCGAGTGTCTTCCGTTTTATACCTTACCCTGCGAACAGGCGAAAAAGCTGCATCGATTTCAATACGACCGATTTCCTGGTCAAATCTGTCCGCTTCGGCGAGTCTTTCGGCAACGGGCGAATAGCCCCTGCCGTTTTCGACTTCCATTTCCATTTCAAACCTGATGTCGCGCGTCAGCGTAGCAAGGACATTATCCTTGTTGATAATTTCAATCGTCGGGGGACATTGAATCTGGCCGGCCTTTAGTTCGCCGGCTTTTTCAGAGCAAATCCGAACAGTCTTTTTTCCCTCGCAGGTCTTGCGAATTATAAGACTTTTAACATTAAGCACGATATTTGTAACATCTTCCACCACACCGTCAAGGCTTGTGAACTCATGGTCTGCGCCGGTGATTTTGATTGACGTAACCGCCGCTCCTTCCAGAGAAGACAGCAGCACCCGTCTCAAAGAGTTTCCTATCGTTGTGCCGAAGCCTCTCTCGAAAGGCTCAATATAAAACCGTCCATAGTTTTCCGTTGATACGGCTTTGTCCCGTTCAACTCTTGTGGGCAATTCCAGCCCTCTCCAGTTTATTCGCATATTACGGCCTCCAAAAAATACCGGGCGTTCTCAGCGGCCAACCTGCCGGCCGGCGGCAAAATCTTCCGCTATCTGCTGCCCGTTCGGTTATTATCTCGAACAAAATTCTATTACCAGCTGTTCTTCCACCGGCAGTTGTACATCCTGCCGACTCGGCATAGCCACAACGGTGGCCATAGGCGTATCGGGGTCGAGCTGAAGCCACGGCTGTGCCGTAAAACTCGTATTGGTGGCCAACTGGTCCTTGATTCGCTTTTTGCTTTTTTCCGCGTTTTTGAGCGTTATTTTATCGCCGATACTTACCGCAAAATCCGGAATATCAACCTTGCGTCCGTTTACATAAATATGGCCGTGAGCGATAATCTGACGGGCCGCTTTCCGCGACGGTGCAAAGTTCAGTTTATAAACCACGTTGTCGAGTCTGCGTTCCAGCAGCATCAGCAGCGTTTCTCCGGTATTGCCTTTTATCCGCTCGGCCTTTGAAACATACCGCATAAACTGCTTTTCAGCCACGCCGTAATACCGTTTGACCTTTTGTTTTTCCCGCAGACGAACGGCGTAATCACTGCCGCGGCCGCGATGCCAGCCGTGCTGGCCGGGAGCAAGACCTGCCCGCTGTTTTTTCTCGACGGGGCATTTTGCGGTCTCACAGCGAACGCCCTTCAGCATCAGCTTCATGCCTTCGCGCCGGCACAGTCTGCAGTTTGGACGAAGATAACGACTCATTATATTTTACCTCTAAAGCTCTATCAGAAAACAGTAAATCAAAATTTTCCCTATACTCTTCTTTTCTTGGGCGGTCTGCATCCATTGTGCGGAATCGGGGTAACATCTTCAATTGAGGCTATCCGCAGGCCTGCCGCCTGAATGGCGGATATGGCCGATTCTCTGCCGCCTCCGGGGCCTTTGACCCTTACTTCCACCTCCCGGACTCCGAACCGCTTTGCAGTGTTTGCACACTTTTCAGAAGCTCTCTGAGCGGCAAAGGGGGTGCTTTTTCGAGAGCCTTTAAAACCCACCGTGCCGCTGGAGTCCCTGCAAATCGTATCGCCCTGCTGATCGGTAATCGTAATAATGGTATTGTTGAACGACGCCCTGATGTGTACGATTGCCTTTGCAACGTTTTTAACACTTTTTTTCTTGCTTACCTTTGCCATTTAATTCCACGCCTTTTTTAATAAGCTATCCACGCATTTCCTTAACGCTCTGTTTGCCGGCAACCGTTTTCCGTTTGCCCTTCCTTGTTCGGGCATTGCTTTGTGTCTGCTGGCCGCGAACAGGCAGACCCTTTCTGTGCCGTACGCCGCGATAACAGCCGATTTCCTTAAGACGCAAAATGTCCTGTGAAACGCGTCTGCGGAGCTGGCCTTCGACAGCATAATCGCGGTCGATGGTCTGGGCTATTTTTGTTACTTCTTCTTCGCTGAGCTTTCCGGCCCTGATATTCATATCTATTCCCAGCTCGGTGAGTATCTTTCTGGCGGAAAACTGCCCGATGCCGTGAATATAAGTAAGGGCTATCCAAATCGGTTTTTCATTCGGAACGTCTACACCAACAATACGAGGCATTATTTTATCCCTCAAAACTCACAAAAAATCGCTCAACCCTGCTTTTGCTTGTGGCGGGGGTTGGACGAGCAAATTATACGCACAACGCCCTTGCGCCGCACAAGTTTGCAGTTTTCACATATTCTCTTTACGCTGCTTCTGACTTTCATAATTCAACCTTCACATAAAAACGGTTTTCACCGTTGTTTTTAAGTCTGCGGCAGTAATTTTAGTTCCTTAGAACTATTCTGCCTTTTGTCAAATCATAAGGCGACATTTCTATAGTTACCGTATCCCCGGCCAGAATGCGTATAAAGTGCATTCTCATCTTGCCGGAAACATGGGCTATTATGCGATGTCCGTTTTCAAGTTCCACTCTGAACATCGCATTCGGCAAAGCCTCAAGCACCTTGCCCTGAATTCTTATCGCATCTTGCTTCGGCATAGCCTTTTGCATTTATATACAAGCCGCACAACCTGTGCGGTTAATTCCCGGCCGGTTTTGTAAGCACTTCACAGCCGTCGGCCGTAATGACTATCGTATGCTCATAATGAGCCGAACATTTGCCGTCGGATGTAACCACCGTCCAGCCGTCGCGTAGCGTGCGGACCCGGGAACTGCCCATGTTTACCATAGGCTCAATCGCCATAATCATACCTTCCCTGAGTATTATATCGCTCCTGAGCAGCTCATCGCTTACAAAATTCGGAATTTTCGGGTCTTCATGCATCTGTCTGCCGATGCCGTGGCCGACAAAATCCGTTACCACTGAAAAGCCCGCTGATTCGGCGGCATCCTGCATTTTCGCTGCTATCGTACTCCATCTGACACACGGCCTTGCCCCTGCTATCGCTATTTCGAGCATATTTTCCGTTACAGTCATCAGTTTTTTACGCTGGGCGTCAACCTCGCCTATCGCAACGGTAATGGCCGCATCGGCACAATAGCCGTCTTTTCTTGCGCCGTAATCTATACTCAGCATATCGCCCTGTTTGAGCCTTACCTTGTCCGACGGTATGCCGTGAACTACCTGCTCATTTATCGACGTGCATATCACACCCGGAAAGGGTCTGGCGGCATAAGGACTTTCAACGCCCTTAAAAAGCGCCTCGGCGCCTGCGGCCAAAGCAATCTGTTCGGCAATCTGGTTTAAGTAAGCCGTGCTTACTCCGGGCATTGCCGCCTCTTTAAGTTTTAAAAGAACCTCGGCTACAACCTCGCCGGCTTTTTTGACAAGTTCAATCTCTCTGCGACTTCTTAATATCACAGCCATTTTAAGCCGCCAGCGAAGCCAGTTTATTAAATACGGCCCTGGTAACATCATCAACAGCGCCGTCCGCTCTGACGTCAAATACCGTCGCCTTTACAGACTTATAATATCCCACCACAGCAGCGGTCTGCTTATGATACGCACCGAGACGATTGGCCACAACTTCCGGCTTATCATCATCGCGCTGTACAAGCTTCGTATCAATGCAATTATCACACCAGCCCTGCCTTTTGGGCTTCAATGTCTCAATATGATAAACAGCTCCGCATTTCGGACAACTTCGCCGGCCGGTAATTCTCGTCGCCACTATTTTATCATCAACCTGAAGGTCAATAACGGCGTCTATTTTTTTGCCCTGTGATTTAAGGGCATCGTCAAGCCGGGCAGCCTGAACCGTTGTCCGTGGAAAACCGTCAAGTACGCAATTCCAGCCGGCATCGGCGATTGCTGCGACCATCATTTCAATAATAAGTTCGTCAGGCACAAGCGCGCCGCTGTCCATATATTGCTGTGCCTTTTTGCCGAGTTCCGTACCGGCAGCTCTTTCGCTTCGAAGTATATCGCCGCTTGAAAGATGCCTTAATTTATACTTGTCAATGATCCGCTTGCACTGCGTACCCTTGCCCGCACCAGGCGGTCCCAGCAAAACCAGTATCATCTGAAAGCTCCTCTGATTCTGCCGGACTGACTGAAACCTTCGTAGTTTCTCATCAGAAGGTTTGATTCTATCCTCTGCACCAAATCAAGCGAAACGCTCACAACAATAAGCAGACCCGTGCCGCCGAAAAACGACGCCACACGCCAGTCTATATTCAATCCGGGCATCTGTGCGATTACCGTCGGCACCACCGCAATAATCGCAAGGAAAATCGCTCCGTAAAATGTTATTCTCATCATAACGGTTTCAAGATACTCGGCTGTTCTTTCGCCCGGACGCAGACCCGGAATAAACGAGCCGGAGTTCCGCAGATTTTTCGCCATTTCCTTGGGCTGAAACTGTATGGCCGTCCAGAAATACGAGAACAAAATTATAAGAATTATTTCCAGCACGTTATATATGTACGACCCGGGCATAAATGCCCCGTAAATATCGGCGACCATTCTGCTGTTGGGGAAAAAGTTTACAAGCTGGCCTGCAAGAATCGGCGGAAACTGCATAAGACTCGATGCAAAAATAATCGGCATCACGCCGCCGTGATTGACTCGCAAAGGCAGATAATGCCTTGCTCCCCCGTATATCCGCCGGCCCCGCATCTGCTTGGCCTGCTGAATTGGTATCCTGCGCTGTCCCTGTGTAATAAGTATGGCCCCGGCCACGACAAACACAAAAGCCGCGGCAAGAAATATCAGCTTGGCCGGACCATAACCGCCCTCGGCGCTGCCGAAACGCAGCGAGGCGTTCTGAAACACGCCTACCGCCGTGCCGGGCATACGAGAGATAATGCCCGCCATAATCAGCAGACTTATCCCGTTGCCGATGCCGTATTCGTCTATCTGTTCGCCCAGCCACATCAGAAAAATCGTTCCCGCCGTCATACCGATAACGCCCATTATCACGGCATAGCCTTCCATTCCGTCATAGGCAAACTGTGTTGACATTTTTACAATCGCCATTGCCTGAATAATACACACCGGAACGGTCAGATAGCGGGTATATTCCTGTATTTTCTTGTAGCCGGTCTGGCCTTCTTCCTTGAGTTTTTTCAGCGCAGGCCATACCTCCGCAAGCAGCATCAGAATAATTGAAGCCGTAATATAAGGCATAATACCCAGGCCGAACAATGAGCTTCGGGTCATACTGCCGCCGCTGAGCATCTGCAGATGCTCCATTGCCCTGGCCAGCGGGCTGTCGGTGTCGCGCGATGCGGCTGCGCCCATCATTTTCTGTACGTCAACCCCCGGGCAGGTAATGTGCATACCAAGTCTCGATATCGCCAGCAGCGCGATAGTAAACAGGATTTTGTTTCTCAAATCCGGTATTTTGAAAATGCTCACTACTGTTCTAAACATCAGACTGCTCCGCTGGATATCCTATGCCACGTTTTTTACCGTTCCTCCGCAGCCGATTATTTTACTCTCGGCGGCTTTGCTGAACTTATGCACGGCAACGTCGAGCTTTTTGGTCAGATCTCCGTCGCCGAGAATTTTGACTTTGCTGCTGAGACTGTCGATAAGGCCGGCTTTGTAGAGGCACTGCACATCCACAACAGAACCGTCGTCGAACTTATCGAGCTGTGAAACGTTCACTATTTCATATCGCCTGGTAAACTGATTATTGTTGAAGCCGCGTTTGGGCAGCCTTCTGAACAGCGGCATTTGACCGCCTTCATAGGCCAGCTTTCCGCCTGCACCGGCCCTGCTCAAAGAGCCTTTTGTGCCTCGTCCGCAGGTTTTACCCATGCCGCCGGCAGTTCCGCGACCGACCCTTTTGCGTCTCTTATGTTTACCCACGATTGCCGTTATCTCGTGATTCTGCATACCGACTCACCACCTTTTTACCATTTCAACCGGAACGCCGCGAACAGTCTGTATCTGTTCTTTTGTCTTAAGACTTACAAGACCGTCCATTGTAGCCTTTGCCACGTTTTTGGTTGAAGTGCTTCCGTAAACCTTGGTCAATACATTACGAACGCCGGCAAGCTCAAGGATTGCCCGTGCCGAGGAACCGGCTATTACGCCTGTGCCGGGCGATGCGGGCAGCATCTTGATTGACGTTGCACGGCACTTGCCCAATACTTCGTGCGGAATCGTCTCTCCGGACAAACATATCTTTTGAAGATTTTTCTTGGCGTCCTTTATAGCCTTTTCGACCGCCATAGGCACTTCGCGCGCCTTGGCGTAACCGATTCCAACCGTTCCGCTGCGGTCGCCCACGGCAACCATAGCGGCAAAACTGAACCGGCGACCGCCCTTTACCACTTTGGCACAGCGAAAGACCTTGATTACCGCATCCGCCAGCGCCCCTTCTTCACTACTATGATCTGATTTAATTGCTTCTTCAGCCATTTTATCTCCAGCGATTCTTAAAATGCCAGTCCTGCTTCACGTGCCGCATCGGCCAGAGCCTTTATCCTGCCGTGATATTTATAACCGCTGCGGTCAAAACAAACCGCCTTTATGCCGACCTGCTGAGCCTGTTTGGCTATCTCGACGCCGACCGCTTTGGCGGCTGCGATATTACAGCCGTGTTCTATATGCAGCCGCAGCGAACTGGCTGCGGCAAGCGTTACGCCGGCAGTATCATCGATAACCTGGGCATAAATATATTTGTTAGAGCGGAACACGCTGAGCCTGGGTCTTTCGGACGTACCGAAGACATTCTTGCGCGACCGCCATTTGCGTCTTTGTCTGCCTTGCTGAATTCTTTCAATCTGCATAACAACCACTCAAAATTATATAAAGCCCGATTAAGCCGCGCCTGCCGCAAAGGCCTTGCCGACCTTGCGGATTACATGCTCATCGGCATATCTGATGCCTTTGCCCTGATAGGGTTCGGGCGGACGAATTTTTCTGACAGTTGCGGCGAACTGGCCGAGTTCTTCCTTATTGTAGCCGCTGAGAGTAAATTCCGCCGGCACTTCATTACCCTTGGTCGCCGGCACGGTAATGGTCGCCTTGACGCTCTTGGGTATCTGCAGTTGTATCGGGTTGCAGTAGCCTATCTGGAAAATCAGTTTGCCGCCCTGTTCTTTTACGTTATATCCCGTGCCGTAAATGAGCATTTTTCTTTCAAAGCCCCTGCTTACTCCGACAATCATATTTTTTATCAGCGCACGCATTGTGCCGTGCAGCGATTTGTGCCGTGAGCTGTCGGCAAAAGCGTTTTCAAGAATAATCTTACTGCCGTCCAGGCGTACATTTATATCCGGATGCACCTGCATCTCAAGATTGCCTTTGGTTCCGGAGACTTTGACTTTGCGTCCGCTGATTTCAACCTTCACGCCGGAAGGCACTTCAACCGGTTTTTTACCTATACGACTCATTTTAATTCACCGTGCAAAGAATCTCGCCGCCAATGTTTTCCTGGCGGCATTTTCTGTCGGTCATCACGCCTCTGCTTGTGCTTACTATCACAACGCCCATACCGTTGAGAACTACCGGCATTGACCTGGCGGGGCTGTAAATTCGCCGGCCCGGTTTCGATTCGCGCTTTATTTCATTTATCACACTGCTGCCATCTTTGGCATATTTCAGCGCGATTCTCAGCAAATCCTGTTTGACGGCGGTTTCAATTCTGTCGAAATCGGCGATGTAGCCCTCTTCCCTCAGAACGCCCGCTATGCCCTGACAAACTCCTGTAGCCCTGACAAACACATGAGTTTTGCCAGTCGCGGCTGCATTGCGAATTCTTGTAAGCATATCAGCTATCGGATCACCGTGCATATCTTTATGTCCTGATTACAAACCCTTAATTTATTTCCATACGACAGACTTATTTTACCAGCTTGCCTTTTTCATACCCGGAATCTTGCCTTCGTTGGCCAAAATTCTCAAACAAAGCCTGCAAATTTTGAACTTTCTATAAACCGCCCTGCTGCGGCCGCATATCTGGCAGCGTGTGTACGCTCTGACCTTGAATTTCGGTTTCTTTTTAGCCTTGTTTACCAGCGCTTTGGTGGACATTAAAAATTACTCCCTGAAAGGCATACCAAACAGCCTTAGCATTTCACGAGCCTCGGCGTCGGTTCCGGCCGAAGTAACAAACGTTATATTCATACCCTGAGTTGACTCGATTTTTGTCGGGTCGATTTCGGGAAATACGCTTTGTTCGGACAACCCCATCGAATAATTGCCCCTGCCGTCAAATCCCTTCGGGTTTAATCCGCGAAAGTCCTTGACTCTCGGAATAGCCAGGTTGATGAGCCTGTCCATAAATTCATACATTCTCTCGCCGCGAAGCGTAACTTTAAGCCCGGTGTTCATACCCTGGCGCACCTTAAAATTGGATACGCTTTTTTTGGCCTTGCAGACCAGCGGTTTCTGGCCGGAAATCATCATCAAATCGTTCATTGCAGCGTCAAAGTATTTGTTATCCACAACCGCTTTGCCGACACCCATCGATATAACCACCTTTTTCATCGCAGGCACGGCCATAGGACTTTTGTATTTAAACTTTTCCTGAAGCGACTGCCTGATTTTGGATTTATATAAGTCTTTCAAGCGTGCCATTTTTTACCTCTTGACTACTCCAAGCTCGGCGCCGTCGAGGGTGATGCGTTTTTTTACGCCTTTGCCGTCAACGACAAATTTTACCCGTGTGCCTTTGCCGGTCTTCGGATTTACCGCAAGCACATTGCTTATGTGTATCGACTGCTCGACCTGAATACGGCCGCCCTGGGGATATTTCCTTGAAGGACGGACATGTTTATATCTTCGATTGACGCCCTCGACCACAACACGGTCCTTATCGGTTATAACGCGAAGCACCCTGCCGGTTTTGCCCTTGTCTGAACCGGCTATTACCTCAACCATGTCGTCTTTTTTAATATGTCTGGCCATTTTTCTCTTCAACGCCTCTTACACAACTTCACTTGCCAAAGAAATAATCTTCATAAAGTTCTTTTCTCTTAATTCTCTCGGAACAGCGCCGAATATGCGCGTACCTATCGGCTCGCCTTCGGGGTTAATGATGACCGCCGCATTTTTGTCGAATCGGACATAGCTGCCGTCGGGCCTGCGAACCGGAGCCTTTGTGCGAACTATAACGCAGCGATGCACCTTTTTGCGGTCCAGCTGACAGCTGGGAAGGGTCTTTTTTATCGCCACACAGACAATATCGCCGATTGTCGCCGTCGGCAGACTCGGCTTGCCGAGGCGATAAACATCGCGCCCAAGCACCTTGATGCACATTGCCTCTTTTGCGCCGCTGTTATCGGCTATTTCCAACATTGTTTGAAGCTGAACCACTGTATAAACCTTTCTTAATCCGTCGAAAACAAACTATCTTCAATCTGCCGCTGCTTTTGCCTTTGTTATTATCTTTGTCAGCCGCCAGCTTTTGGTTTTGCTTATCGGTCTGCACTCGGTAATCTCAACCATATCGCCGATGCCGGCCTGATTGGTTTCGTCATGCACTCCAAACCGCGTGCAGCGGGAAATATATTTGCCGTACATCGGATGTTTGACCTTATAATCAAGCTCCACTTTAATGCTCTTGTCGCCGCTGCGGCTTACAACCACGCCGCGAACCACTTTTCTTTGCGTTCTGACGTTTTCCATTATTTCTTACCGGCCTTTAACTGGCTTTCCCTGATAATCGTTTTGATACGCGCTATATCCCGCTTTGTATTCAATATCTGCTTGCTGTTCTCAAGTTTTTCCGTATTAGCCTGAGTGCGCAGCTCATAAAGTTTTTTTTTCAGCCTGACCAGTTCAATATTCCATTCGTCAGGCCGCATTTCTCTTATCTGCGATGCCTTTAACATTCTTCACCTATCCTATAACATGCCTGCGATTTACAAATCTGCACCGCACCGGCATTTTGTGTGCGATTCTCGAAAGGGCCTGTTTTGCAAGGGCCTCATCCACACCGCCAATCTCGAACATAACCGTGCCTGTCTTAACGCACGCAACCCACTGCTCGACTTCCGCTTTTCCCTTACCCATTCTGGTCTCCAGCGGCTTTTTGGTAATGGATTTGTGCGGAAATATACGTATATAAAGCTTTCCGACCCTTTGCAGATAATTGCTGGCAGCAACTCTGCTGGCCTCTATCTGTCTGCCGGTAACCCAGCTTGTTTCAAGAGCCTGCAAACCGTAATCGCCGAATGCCACATAGTTCATCCGGCTGGCGCCGCCGCGCATTTTGCCGCGCTGACTCTTGCGGTATTTAACTCTTTTCGGCATTAAAGCCATTGTTCAATCCTCTCGAAAATTAAAACACGCCCGCTTCTACGACTTTTCACTGCTGCCCGATACGGACGATTCCGATTGTGTCTGCAGGGCAACCGTCTTGTCCGAACCGCCGGCAACATTCGACTTGCGGGCCATTCTGCGGGCCCTGCGATGACCCATTTTGCTCACCGATTCGGGGTCTATTTGTTCGCCGAACTTGCCCCTGTAAATCCAGACCTTTATGCCGACAGCGCCATAAGTCGTAAACGCCGTAGCTGCGGCGTAATCAACGTCGGCGTCGAGCGTCTGCATCGGAATACTGCCTGTCTTTTGTGTTTCGGAACGTGCAAGTTCCGCTCCGCCGAGCCGGCCCGAACAGGTGATTTTAACGCCCTTTGCGCCGGCCTGTATGGCCTGTTCGCATTGCTGTTTCATAACTCTGCGAAACGAGGCGCGTTTTTTAATCTGTTCCGCAATAGCTTCGGCGACCAATCTTGCATCAAGTGAGGCTTCCTTTATCTCGATAACATTGATGGTCACTTTACGATTAATCAGCGTTTCAAGCTCTTCACGCAACTTGTCAATTTCTGCTCCGCGAGGACCTATTACCATGCCGGGCCTTGCGGTGTACAGCGTAACCTTGACCTCATTGCGGGTCCTTGCTATCTCGACCCTGCTGATGGCCGCAAACGGCGGCTGGCGATTAAATTTCCTGTCGATATATTCGCGCAAATGATAATCCTCGACGAGCATTTCGCCGAAGCTGTCCTTGGGAGCATACCAGGTGCTTAACCAGGGACGGGTTATGCCTGTTCTGAATCCAATCGGTTGTACCTTTTGTCCCATTAATCACCTCGCTTGTTTATCTTTTCAGCAACGCTGATATAAATATGACTGGCAAGTTTTTGAATACGGTGAGCCCTGCCTCTGTCTTTGGCTCTGTACCGTTTCGTGCCGACCCGTATGCCTGCACCGTTGACACGGGCTTGTTTAACATACAGATTTTCAACATCGGCAGCCGCCTCGTCCGCACAGGCTATTGCGCTTTTGAGCGTCTTTTCAATAAAATAAGACGCCCGTTTGCGTGTGAATTTCAGAATATCCATAGCTTTCTGCACATCCCGTCCGGCAATCAGCGCCGCAACAAGCTGTACCTTGCGCGGAGCCATCGGCGCATATCTTATCGACGAATCCCACTGGCTGAGCTGACTGGCCTGCATATTTAAGACAGTCGCCAGTTTTTCAATATCCTCGCTTTGCGGAATCGGCTTTATCAGCCCCCGCTGCCAGTTTTTCAGTGCAGCCTGAGCATCCTTCTGCTTCAAACCTGTGCGGACTATATGTCCGGCTATCTGCTCCTGCGAAAGTCCGCTTGCCTCTATTGCACTTTTAAGTCTCTGTGAATTTATCATTTTCTACATACTACCTACTACATACTACATACTATAACCATTACGCCGGGGTCACTGCCTCTGCCCTGTTGCTGGAATGGCCTCTGAAGGTTCGCGTGAGGGAAAACTCGCCGAGTTTGTGTCCAACCATATCTTCCGTCACAAAAACCTTGTGAAACATCTTGCCGTTGTGAACCATGAAAGTATGGCCCACAAATTCCGGCACTATAGTGCTGCGCCTTGCCCAGGTTTTTATCGGTTCTTTGTATCCGGTCTGATTCTGTTTGATGACCTTGTTAATGAGCTTTTCATCAACAAACGGACCTTTTTTTAACGATCGACTCATCTATTACCTCATCAAATATTCTCTCTGATTCAAAGAGAATTTTTTTACAGCATAATTTGTAATCCTCTGTTGCTTCTTCGTCTGCGAATAATTCGCTTACTGCCGACTTTTCTGGGATTTCTTGTCTTGCCGCCCTTGGCCAGAACACCTGTCGGCGAACACGGATGACGACCGCCATTTGCCCGGCCTTCGCCTCCGCCCATCGGATGAGCTACGGGATTTTGCGCCTTGCCGCGAACATGACCTCTGCGACCAATATGTCTTGTACGGCCGGCCTTGCCTATTGTTATATTCTGATGGTCGGGGTTGCTCAGAATGCCAATGGTTGCCCGACATTCCTTGCGAACCATTCTCATTTCGCCGCTGGGCAGTACTATTGTCGCCCAGTCGCCTTCCTTGGCCATAAGCCTTGCTGCGCCGCCGGCGGTACGAACCAGTTTGCCGCCCTGGCCGGCCGTCATTTCGATATTATGTATCTCTATGCCCACCGGGATTGCCGACAGGGGCATCGCGTTGCCGGGTCTCGGCTCAACTTCATTGCCGCTGATTACCGTATCGCCGACTTTAATGCCCTGGGGGGCAAGAATATAGCTCTTCTGGCCGTCGGT
Organism: Blastopirellula marina; assembly: GCA_020721975.1. GTDB lineage: Bacteria > Planctomycetota > Phycisphaerae > Sedimentisphaerales > UBA12454 > DYLR01. The sequence goes on from DYLR01000001.1 coordinate 29,188, forward strand.
ATATTCTACCAGCGAAATAAAGCAGTTGCGGTTGGGGTCGTATTCGACCGTTTTGACTTCCGCAGGCATATCGACCTTGCTGCGCTTAAAATCAATCATACGGTAAATTCGTCTTGCCCCGCCGCCGCGAAAACGGCTTGTCGTAAAACCCTGATGATTGCGGCCGCCGCTTTTACCAATGCGGAAACACAGCGTCTTTTCACGACTGTCGGTTGTAAGCTCGGCATAATCGTTGACCGATGCGTTTCTGCGTGCGGCGCTTGTTCTTTTATATATTTTTATACCCATTTTTAATTCCTGTCCGACCGCCGGTCGTTCTAACTAAAATAAATCAATATGATAGTCCGGCTTTAACACCACAACAGCCTTTTTCCATGCCGGGGTATGTCCGTAAAACATGCCGCGGCGACGAGGTTTGCCCCTGCGGTTGGCCGTGCGGACTTCATCAACCTTTACGTTATAAAGACGCTCAACTGCGTTTTTAATCTGTATCTTGTTGGCTTTGCGGTGAACCTCAAACGAATACGCACTTTTTGTCGAGGCAAAGTGCGTGCTTTGCTCGGTTATCAACGGCCTTATTACTATGCTGTAATCATCTAACTTCATTTTCGCACCAGCCCGTTAAGCCTTGTTTTTGTTCATATCAACGACAGCCGCGAAGGCGTCTTTGGTAAAAAGTATTTTTTTTCGGCTGCATATATCCGCAGCATTCAAATCGGCCACCGGCATCAGAGCCGTCCGCGGCACGTTCCGCACCGATTTCCAGACGTTTTCGTCCCTTGTCGATGTTGCAACCAGACAACTTTTGTTTATCCCCAGATTATCCAGTATCTTGGCAAAATCCTTTGTCTTCGGCGCCGCGAATTTCAGTTCGTCAATCACAACAACATCGGCGCTTTGAAGCTTCGCCAGAATCGCCGAATTAGTCGCCAGTCTGCGCTGCTTTTGCGGCATATCCTGACGAAAGTCCCGCATCTGCTTGGCGTGTGCCATACCGCCGCCGCGCCGAATATTGGTCCTTACCGTACCGGCCCTGGCGTTGCCCGTGCCTTTCTGGCGATACAGCTTGCGTGTTGAGCCTTCAACCATACCGCGGCTTTTTGTCGTTGCCGTGCCGACCCGCCTGTTGGCGTGATACATCACCAGCGCCTGTTTCAGAAGAGCCGTGCGAACCTTGCCGCCAAAAACTGACTCATCAACGCTGAACGTTTCGACCTGCTGACCCTGTCTGTTATAAACGGCTAAATCTATCATTATATACTCTCAAAACCTGTTCAAGTCTGACCAAATGAATAATATCAACCGACCGCGCTTTTGCCCGCCTTTACAATGACATAGCCGCCGTTGGGACCGGCAATTGCGCCTTTGATAACCAAAAGATTATTTTCCGCATCCACGCTGATAAGCTTATGATTTTTTGTCGTAACCGTGCTGTGTCCCATGTGACCGGACATGCGCTTGCCCTTCTTGATATTTCCGCCGTGACCACGGTCGGTGCCGTGGCCGGACTGCGAACCGGGGGCCCTGTGTTTTCGCTCCGTTCCATGCGAGGCGGGAAAACCGCCGAAGGCATGTCGCTTCATCGTGCCGGCAAAACCCTTGCCTTTGCTGGTTCCAACAACATCGACTGTCTTTACTCCTTCAAAGCCCGCAACGGTTATCGCGTCCCCTGGTTTGCACTGCGGCTGTTTATCATTGAGCCGCCATTCGCGAACAAACCGCTTTGCCATAGCGCCGGCTTTTTTAGCGTGACCTTCGGCAGGCTTTTTAACTCTCGAAGGTTTTACATCCTCAAAACCCATCTGTACGGCATTATATCCGTCGCTCTGTGTGGTCTTGACCTGCAAAACGGTACAGGGGCCGGCCTGCACGACTGTTACCGGACAAATCCGTCCGTTCTCGTCATAAACCTGAGTCATTCCTATTTTTTTGCCCAGCAGCATCATTTGTATTGCTACCTCTTAAACAATTATGCAAAAAAAACGCAATATCCTGATTTGTCGGACATTACGTCTTTGTATTCCTATGCCTTAATTTTAACGAACACTCCGGCAGGCACTACAAGCCTGTTGAGGGCCTCGACGGTGCGTGCGTTGGCTTCAAATATATCTATTACACGTTTGTGAGTGCGCATCTCAAACTGCTCCCGGCTTTTTTTGTCAACGTGCGGACTGCGCAGCACGGTATATCTTTCCACGCGGGTAGGCAGCGGTATCGGACCGCTTACACGGGCGTTGGTCCGGCGGGCCTGCTCGACAATTTCTTTGGCCGATGCGTCCAGCGACCGCGTATCGTATGCTTCCATTCTGATTCTGATTCTTTCTGTTTCTATTGCCATCTTTTTCTGCTCAAAATGTCAATCAGCCCTTCAGGGCAGGCAAAACTTCTTCGCCCGTTTTATTTACCAAAAAAATTCAAACAATTCCCCCCGTCAGACTGTCGGACAGCCTGAATTAACGCCGATAAAGCTCAGCGCTCAAAAAATTAGAAAAAACGCGTTAACCAACCTGATGCCCGGACAACTTAGTCCCGGCCTTCATCCCTGAAAAGCACATATCTTCGGATATGTAGATTCAGCCCAACTCGGAACGCACGGTTTCCTTACCATGCTCGCTGCGGCTGGTGAATCAAACCTTATAACACAATAATCGACCTGCGTCAATAGTCTGCCAGAATTTTTTTTGCAATTTGTTCCGGAACCCGTTCATAAGTACACGGCTCCATTGAAAAAGTACCCCTTCCCGCCGTTGCCCCGCGCAGTTCACTGGAATAACCAAACATCTCGGCAAGCGGCACTTTGGAGTCAATTACTCGCATATTCCCGTGAAAATATGTATTCGTTACCATTCCGCGTTTGGCAATAATATTGCCCTGAACAGCTCCATAATTAGCATCAGGCACGATTATTTGTACCTTCATTATCGGCTCAAGCAATACAAGACCGCCTTTTTGCAGGGCATCTTTTATAGCAATCCCGGCAGCCTGTTCAAAAGCCAGCTCCGATGAGTCAACCTGATGATATGAGCCGTCCAGTAAAGTAACTTTAATTCCGACAACGGGATAACCGGTCAAAAAACCAGAACTTAAAGCATCACGAACACCCGTTTCAACTGCCGGAATGTATTCACGAGGTATTGAACCGCCTATAATAGCATCAACAAATTCAATTTCATCTTTATAATGTCCGGTTTCATCTATGAGCGGTTCTATCCTGATAACCACGTGGCCGTACTGGCCGCGCCCGCCGGTCTGACGAATAAATTTACCCTCCTGCTCAACAGGAATAGTAATAGCCTCTTTATAGGCTACACGAGGTTTACCCACTTTAACATCCACTTTAAGGTCGCGGACAAGTCTGTGCTGAAGAATTTCAAGATGCAGCTCGCCCATTCCGCTGATTATGGTCTGGCCGGTTTCGCTATCCTGCTTAGTATGGAAAGTCGGATCTTCCTTGCGAAGGATTGCCAAAGCCTCCGACAGTCTGACCCTGTCGGCAGCGGTTTTGGGTTCAATCGACATATCCATAACCGTTTTGGGGAATTCGATACTTGCAAGTGTCACAGGATGTTTTGTATCGCAAAGCGTATCTCCGGTGTAAACGCTCCTTGGGCCAATGCACGCAACGATACTGCCGGCCTGTGCCGAGTCCAGTATTTCCCTGTTATTGGCGTGCATCTCAAAAATTCTTGTGATGTTTTCCTTTGTTCCCCTGCCGGCGTTCAACACTCTGGAACTGCTCTTTAGAACTCCCTGATAAATCCGCACAAAATATAAATCGCTGTGTTTGTCATTGACAATTTTGAAGGCAAGCCCGACAAATGGTTTGTCGGGATCACAGCTTACATGTATTTCTTTTTCCTTGTTTTGGGGGTCGTGGCCGACTATTACAGGTTTATCCAGCGGCGACGGCAGATAACTGCAAATGCCGTCAAGCAGCCTCTGTACACCTATGTACCGCAAAGCCGAACCTACAAAAACAGGATTCAGCTTATTGGCCAGCGTGCCTTTGCGAATCGCTCTGACAACAAGCTGCTGTTCAACCGGCTCGTCATGTACGTATCTTTTCATCAGGTCTTCATCAAACTCGGCTGCAAGTTCAATCATATCATGCCGCCATTTAGCAGCGTATTGTTTGAGATCATCCGGTATCTCACGATGCTCAAAACTTGCGCCGAGTTCCTCGGTCTGATAATAGACCGCCTTTTCATCTATCAAATCGATGATACCCTCAAATGTATTCGCCTCGCCGATGGGAATCTGTACGGTTATCGGCGTTGCAAGCAGTTTGTCGCAAATACTGCTGATGCACATTTCAAAGTCCGCACCGACCTTGTCCATTTTGTTAATGAAGCACAATACCGGCAGATTATATTTTTTGCCCTGCCTCCAGACCGTTTCGCTTTGAGCCTGTACTCCCTCGCTTGCATCGAAGACGGCAACTGCTCCGTCAAGCACACGGAGCGACCTTTCCACCTCAGCGGTAAAATCGACATGTCCCGGCGTATCAATGAGGTTTATCGTATGGTCTTTCCAGGGACAGGTTGTCGCTGCGCTGGTGATGGTAATGCCGCGTTCCTGTTCTTCCTGAAGATAATCCATCACGGCTGTGCCTTCATGCACCTCGCCCATTTTATACGTTTTGCCGGTATAATACAGGATGCGCTCCGATACCGTGGTCTTGCCGGCATCAATATGCGCCATTATTCCAATATTTCGTATCTTTGATAAATCCATAAAATTTATTTCGTACGATGTGCGAAAAAAAACTGCCATAACTAAAACAACATCAGTTATGGCAGTCGAACTATCTAATCTTACCACGCAAAATGTGCAAATGCCTTATTGGCTTCTGCCATACGGTGCACATTTTCACGGGTTGTCATTGCGCCGCCTTCTTTGTTATAGGCTTCCATCAGCTCGGACGCCAGTCTGTCGCTCATTGCCTTGCCTTTTTTGGCGCGGGCAGATGCAAGTATCCATCGAAAAGCCAGCGACTGCTGTCTTTTAGGTTTCACCGCCATTGGAACCTGATAACTTGCTCCGCCAACCCGCTTGGAGCGGACCTCAAGCTGCGGCTTGACGTTATTAACCGCAGTCTCGAATACCTCCAGCGGCGGCACATCTTTTATCTTCTCGACAATAATATCCATTGCGTCGTAGAAGATCCCCTGGACAACGCTTTTTTTGCCGTCCCACATCATAGCGTTAATGAATTTTGAAACCAGTTTAGAATTAAATTTCGGGTCCGGTTTCTGAAATTCGTATGAAGCTGTAAACTTTTTCGCCATATTTCACCTTTTTATAATCGCAGATTGCACAGATTTACGCCGATTTAAACTTCATATATTCCATACGGCCGGCGCAATCTGTGATTTGTTTTACGCCTTCTTTGCGCCGTATTTGCTTCGGCCCTGCTTGCGGTTTTTCACGCCCGCGGTGTCGAGAATGCCGCGGATAATATGGTAGCGCACGCCCGGAAGGTCGCGTACCCTGCCGCCGCGAATCATAACCGTGCTGTGTTCCTGCAGGTTGTGATCGATGCCGGGAATATAGGCTGTTACTTCCGTACCGTTGGTGAGCCTTACACGGGCGATTTTCCGAAGAGCCGAGTTGGGCTTTTTGGGAGTCTGAGTTCTAACAATCAGACATACGCCCCGCTTTTGCGGACTGCCGCTGATATCGGAAATGCGTTTCTTTCCTTTTTTGCTTCTTCCTTTTCTTACTAACTGATTGATTGTCGGCATATTATTTTACCTGTAAAATTAAAATTTAACGGCCACAAATTAACACTATTTTTTTGAAATCTGTAATCTTAAATCTCTTTTGTCAGCCCCGCGATTTATTCGCGGGGTTTATCTTCAATCCAAATCCAAAATCATGCCAGTCCCAGAGCGGCACGGGCTGCTGCGTCTTTTTCTGCTTCCAGTTCGCGCATCTGCCTGAGGTCGGCAAATTCCTTGGGCAGCGGAGCCTCGGCAAGGTGTTTGATTTCAGTTTCAAGCCACAGCTTGAAGGCCGTGCCTGCCGGTATCAAATGGCCGAGTATCACATTTTCCTTCAGGCCGACCAGATAATCCATCTTGCCTGCAAGCGAAGCCTCGGTCAAAACCTTGGTGGTTTCCTGGAAGCTTGCCGCAGAGATAAAGCTTTCGCTTTGCAGCGATGCCTTTGTTATTCCCAAAAGCAGCGTTTTTGCGGTTGCCGGTCTGGGGCGTTTGCCTTTCGCAGGTTCACCGCCGAGTTTTTCAACTTTTTCATTGGCTTTTTCGAGTTCGGCCTTTGTGACAACCTTGCCGACTTCAAGGCCGGTATCGCCGGGGTCGGATATTTTCAGGCTGCCGGCCATTTCTTCATTGTGCCTGTGGAACGTATGTTTCGGCACGATTTCGCCCGGCAGGAAATTACTGTCGCCGACGGATTCAATTTCAACCTTCTGCATCATCTGAGCAAGTATAATCTCGATGTGCTTATCGTTGATATTCTGTTTTTGGGCGCGGTAAACGTTCTGCACTTCCATAAGCAGATATTTTTGCAGGGCCTCTTCGCCTTTGATTCGCAGAATATCATGCGGCACAAGCGGACCGTCGGTGAGGGGGTCGCCTGCTTCAACCATATCGCCGGCATGTACATTCAGATGCCTGTCGCGGGGAACGTGGTGTTCTTTTTCCATTCCGCTTTCGCTGCGAACAATAATAGTCATTTTGCCGCGGCGTTTATCGCTCTTGAGTTCCACCCTGCCGGAAATTTCCGCCATTGCCGCAGGCTCTTTGGGCTTGCGGGCCTCGAAGATTTCCGTTACTCGCGGCAGACCGCCGGTGATGTCCTGCGTACCGGTAGCGCCGCGGGGCTGCCGTGCGATAAGTTCTCCGGCCTGAACGGTCTGGCCTTCATCGACCTCGATTCTCGCCTTTGCCGGCAGATAATGGACATCAAGAATTTTGCCGGAAGCATCCTCAATAATAATCTGCGGGTGCTTGTCGCCCTTATGTTCTATAACGACCGGACGGCCTTTTTGCCCCTTGCGCTCTTCTTCAATTCTGATGGTCTCATTTTCGACAATATCGACAAAACGAATCACACCCGGCGCCTCGGCAAGGATAGGCACCCTGTGCGGGTCCCAGCTGAACAGCCTTGTACCTGCTTTTACGGCCTGATTTTCCGTTATATGCACAAGCGCTCCGTACGCGACCTTAAACGTCTCAAGCTCTCTGTTTTTCTCATCAACCAGAATAATTTCGCCGTTGCGTTTCAGAACAACCTGATGAACACTGCCGTCGGGATGAGTAACCGGCGCAAGCATCATATCGCGGAATTTTACTATGCCGTCGCGAGGGGCCTTCTGGTCGTTTTCGAGAATCGCACGCGAGGCCACGCCGCCCGTATGGAACGTACGCATTGTAAGCTGCGTGCCTGGTTCGCCGATTGACTGGGCGGCGATAATTCCAACCGCCATACCCTGTTCAACCTGACGGCCTGTGCTTAAATCCCAGCCGTAGCATTTGGCGCAAACACCCAGCGCACTGTCGCATGTCAGAGGACTTCTTACACGAATCGAATCAAGCCCAAGCTCTTCAATTTTATCTGCTATTTCAGGCGTGATAATCTCGTTCTCGCGTACAATCATTTCATCCGTAATCGGATTGCGGATATTGTCGCGGGCTGTTCTGCCGATAATCAAATCACGCAAAGGCGTGGAAACCTGTTCGCCTTTGTAAAGCGTTGTCTTGGTAATGCCCTGCAGCGTGCCGCAGTCAATTTCATTCACTATAACATTTTGTGCAACGTCGGCCAGCTTACGGGTCAGATAGCCGGAGTCGGCGGTCTTGAGAGCCGTATCAGCCAGACCTTTTCGTGCGCCGTGAGTCGAGCTGAAATACTCAAGCACATTAAGGCCTTCGCGGAAGTTTGACTTAATCGGCGTTTCAATAATTTCACCACTCGGCTTGGCCATCAAGGCACGCATACCGGCAAGCTGCTGAATCTGGTCAACACTGCCTCTTGCGCCCGAATCGCTCATTAGATAAATCGGATTCAGATAAGGCTTGCCGTCCCGCGTATCTTCCTTCAGACCCTTCATCATCGCATTGGTTACCGCAACGCGAGCGTGCGTCCAGGCGTCGATAACCTGATTAAATCTTTCGCCGGCGGTTATCACGCCGCTGTCATAATTCTTTTGAATTTTGTCAACCCTGCTTTGGGCTGCATTAATAATCTGCTGCTTTTCCGGGGGAATACGCAGGTCTGTTACGCCGAAACTCAAACCGGCCAGAGTAGCGTATTTGAAGCCCAGATCCTTAATATCGTCAAGCAGGTCGATTGTTTTGCCCTGCCCGGCATATTTAAAACTGTCGCTGATAACCTTTTTTAACACCTTCTGAGTCATCAGCATATTATAGAACGGCATTTCCGGCGGCAGTATGTCGTTGAAAATGCACCTGCCGGGCGTTGTGTTGATTACTCCTCCGTCCGTACATGCGCAGTCGCCTACAACCTCCCTGCCCTTCGGAATACGCACTTTTACAAGCGTATGCACCGATATCTTGCCCATCTCATAGGCAGTAATAGCTTCCATCGGACCGCTGAATATCCTGCCCTCGCCTTTTTCGCCTTCTCGCACGGCGGTTATATAATAATTGCCAAGCACGATATCCTGCGAGGGACTCATAATCGGCGAACCGTCGGCAGGCGAGAATATATTATTTGTCGAAAGCATAAGCAAATGCGCCTCGACCTGCGCTTCAATGCTCAGCGGCAAATGCACGGCCATCTGGTCGCCGTCAAAGTCGGCGTTGAATCCCTTGCAGACCAGCGGATGAAGCATTATTGCATTGCCCTCCACCAGCACCGGCTCAAAGGCCTGAATGCCCATTCTGTGCAGCGTCGGCGCCCTGTTGAGCAGCACCGGATGCTGATGAATTACCTTTTCGAGAATATCCCAGACCTGCTCATCGCGTCTTTCGAGCATCCGTTTTGCGCTTTTAATGGTGTCGGCAAGTCCGCGATCCTTCAGTTCGCGAATAATAAACGGCTGGAAAAGCTCCAGAGCAATCTTCTTGGGAAGACCGCACTGATACAGCTTAAGATGCGGACCGACAACAATAACCGAACGGGCGGAGTAGTCAACACGCTTGCCGAGCAGATTTTCACGGAAGCGCCCCTGTTTGCCCTTTATCATATCTGTAAGACTCTTCAGCGGCCTGTTGTTGCTGCCCAGCACCGGCCTGCGGCATCTGCCGTTGTCCAGCAGGGAATCCACCGCCTGCTGAAGCATCCGCTTTTCATTGCGAATGATGACTTCAGGGGCGTTTAGGTCCATAAGTTTTTTCAGACGATTGTTTCTGTTGATGATTCTGCGGTACAAATCATTGAGGTCGCTTGTGGCAAAGTTGCCGCTTTCGAGCATTACAAGCGGGCGCAAATCGGGCGGAATCACCGGCACAACATCCATCACCATACAGTCTGGTTTGTTCTCGCCGGCAAGTATCGCATTGACCGTCTTGAGTCTTTTGGTCAGGTCCTTTATCTTCTGCTTGCTGCTGGTCTGCGTAATCTCGTCACGGAGTTTTGCGCTTAACTCGTTCAGGTTCAGACCGGCAAGCAGCTCGCGTATCGCCTCGGCGCCCATCAGCGCCTTAAAGCCGCTTCCGTATTTTTTTTGCGCCTCACGACATTCGTCCTCGTTGAGAAGCTGCCTGACCTTGAAGGGGCTGTCGCCGGGATTGGTAACAACATAATCCTGGAAATAGATTATCTTCTCAAGGTCGGTTGTTTTCATCGCAAGAAGCGAGCCGAGCCTTGAAGGCATAGCCTTGAAAAACCATATATGCACCACCGGAGCGGCCAGGTTGATATGCCCCATGCGTTTGCGGCGAACGCGGCTGTGGGTTACCTTTACGCCGCAGCGGTCGCAGATAATGCCCTTGAACTTGGTGCCCTTGTATTTTCCGCAGGAACATTCCCAGTCGCGCTCCGGGCCAAATATGCGTTCACAGAAAAGACCGTCTTTTTCCGGACGATACGTGCGATAGTTAATCGTCTCCGGCTTGCGAACCTCGCCGAATGACCAGCTGCGTATATCGTTCGGACTGGCCAGCGAAATCTTCACCGACCCGTAATCATTTATGCGATCGTATATGCTTTCGGCCATTTCCAATCACTCCACAAATGGAAAATAGAAAATTGTCATAATCCCTTCATTGCCGCCGCAGGTGCGCCGAGTTTCCGTTTTTCAAGCTGAATGTTCAGGCCCAGCCCGCGAATTTCACTGCACAAAACATCAAATGATATGGGCGTACCAGCCTCAAGCGTGTTTTCGCCCTTTACCATTGACTCGTAAATTTTTGTACGGCCTTCAATATCGTCGCTTTTTACCGTAAGCAGTTCCTGGAGAGTATAAGCCGCTCCGTAAGCCTCCAAAGCCCAGACTTCCATTTCGCCGAACCTCTGGCCGCCGGTGCGGGCCTTGCCGCCCAAAGGCTGCTGGGTAATCAGACTGTACGGACCGGTCGAGCGGGCGTGTATTTTGTCGTCAACAAGATGATGCAGTTTCATCATATAGATGTAACCTACCGTTGCTTCCTGCTCAAAAGGTTCGCCTGTCCTGCCGTCGTAAAGTTTGGTCTTCAGCGATTTTGGAATCTGAACAAACAGCTCTTCCGCAGGAGGTGCTGTCTTTGTGCTTTCAAGCTCGTCCATACGTTTGCGGACATGGGCATTGGCTTCTTCGGTAATCTGAATTATTTCCTTTTCAGTTGCTCCGGAAAACACAGGCGTAATCGCATGGAAACCAAGCACCTTTGCCGCCCAGCCGAGATGCGTCTCAAGAATCTGTCCGACGTTCATACGGCTCGGTACGCCCAGAGGATTCAGACAGACATCTATTGGAGTACCGTCTTCAAGATACGGCATATCTTCCTGCGGCAGAATTCTTGCTATTACACCCTTGTTGCCGTGTCGGCCTGCCATCTTGTCGCCCATTGACAGCGTGCGCTTTGTGGCAACATATACCTTGACCATCTCCAGCACGCCTGCCGGCAGTTCGTCGCCGTGTTTCATCTTTTCGATTTGCCGCTTGCCGGCCTGGCGCTCGCGCTCAATTCTCGGCATAAATTCCGAGACGATTTTTGCCGCCTGGTCGCGGCAATCGGCAGGCTTTATCCAGTCAACACTGAAATTGCTTATCTGCTCAAGAAGAACATCCACATCCTCGCTGGCGCCGACTTTCTGGCGGGTGGCCGGGTCGACAATGGTAATCCTGAACTGCTCGCAAATCTTATCTATCATCTGCTTAAAAATCGTACACTGTTTTTGCAGAGACTGCTGTTCAACATCCTTCATCTGCTGCTTATGTTTGCGTTTTTGTTCTTCGGTGCCTGTGCCGTGGCGGGTAAAACGCTTTGTCTTTATAACCACGCCGTTATAACCTGCCGGAACTTCCAGCGAATCATTTTTAACATCTTCGCCGGCCCTGCCGAATATCGCGTGCAGCAGCTTTTCCTCGGGCGTAAGCTCGGTTTTGCTCTTTGGAGACACCTTGCCGACGAGAATATCACCCGGCTCAACCCTGGTTCCTTCGCGAACAATGCCTTCCTCATCGAGATTTCTCAGCGCCTTTTCGCCGACGTTGGGAATATCTCTCGTAAATTCCTCGCGTCCAAGTTTTGTCTCGCGAACTTCAACGCTGAACTCGTCTATATGTATGCTGGTAAATACATCGTCTCTGACAAGTCTTTCGCTTATGAGAATCGCATCCTCAAAATTGAATCCGTCAAACGGCACAAACGCCGCGAGTACATTTTTGCCGAGAGCAAAAATGCCGTTGCTGGTGCCGCCGCCGTCGGCGATAATGTCGCCCTTTTGAACTTTCTGACCGAGTTTTACTATCGGCTCCTGATTGAGACACGTTCTTTCATTTAATCCGACAAATTTTTCCAGGATGTATTCGTCAGTGTCGTCGATAATTATATGCTTTGCATCAACTGCGGTAACTGTGCCGCTTCTGTTTGCACGGATAACCATCGACGAATTTTTAGCCACTTCCACTTCCATACCCGTGCCCACAAGAGGCCCTTCCGATTTAACCAGAGGCACGGCCTGACGCATCATATTGGAACCCATCAGCGCACGGTTGGCGTCGTCGTGTTCAAGGAACGGAATACACGCTGCCGATACGCCGATTATCTGCTTGGGAGAAATATCGACGTAATTGACTTCTTTACTGTCAACCTGGGCCAGTTCGCCGAATTTCCTGGCCAACACCATACCGTCGCGCAGCTTATTAGTGCCGTATTCTATCGCCCCAGGCGGGGCAAAGATAACGTCCATTTCCTCATCCGCGCGCAGATATTTTACCTGTCCGGTGAGTTTGCCGTCTTTTACCTCGCGGTAAGGCGTAAGCAAAAAGCCGTAATCATCGACTTTGGCAAAAATGCTCAATGATGCGATAAGGCCGATATTCGTGCCTTCAGGCGTTTCAATCGGACAGATTCTGCCGTAATGACTGATATGAACGTCGCGGACCTCAAAGCCCGCACGCTTTCTGTTCAAACCGCCGGGGCCTAAGGCCGAAAGTCTTCTTTCATGGGTAAGCTGACTTAAACCGTTGGTCTGGTCAACCACCTGACTAAGCTCGCCCCGGCCGAAGAAATACTCGATGCTGCTTGAAACGCTTTTGCTGTTGACAAGGTCTGCGATACGGGCAACCTGGTCGGGGTCTTTCATGCTCATGCGTTCCTGCACGGTTCGGCGCAGTTTCAGCAGCCCCTTGCGTATTTCGTCGGATGCAAGTTCGTCTATCGTACGCAGACGCCTGTTGCCCAGGTGGTCGATGTCGTCCACCTGACCTTCATTATTGCGCAGATTAAGGATGTACTGTATAATGCCGACGAAATCCTCAAGCCGCAGCGCCATATCGTTTTCATCAACATTTTGATTAAACTTTCTGTTGATGCGGAACCGTCCGACTTTGCCGAGACGATAGCGATTGGTGTCGAAGAACTTTTCATGGAACAGCGTTTTGGCTTTTTCAAGATTCGGCGGATTGCCGGGACGCAGCCTTGCATAAAGTTTCAAAAGAGCCGTTTCGTGATTTTCGCAGTCATCGTCGGCCACGGTGTTAAGTATCAGCATATCACGCGGATTTGCTACAACCTCGATTTGGTCAAGGCTGCTTGCCTGTATCTGTCCGACTCTGTCGCCAAGCTGGGTGCCTGCCTCGACAAATATTTCGCCCGACCCTGTATCAACTATCTGTCCGACAGCCCACATATTGGGCTTAAGTTTATCGACGGGCATCATTTTGGTTTCATAGAAATGCCGCAAAATGCTTTCGGTTGTACCGAATTTTTCGTCCATCGCCCGAAGGAACATTGTGGCCGGTATCTTGCTCGACTGGTCGATTCTGACCACAAGCTGGTCCTTTTTGGTAACGGCTATTTCAATCCAGCTTCCGCGTTCCGGTATAATTCTGCCGCCGTGCAGAACTCTGTCGCCTTCCTTGCTTTCAATAAGAAAGTCAACGCCCGGCGAGCGGTGGAGCTGATTGACAATGACGCGTTCGGCTCCATTAATAATAAACTCGCCGCCGCCTATCATAACCGGTATTTCGCCCAGATAAACGGCCTGTTCGGACATATCCTGGCCGTCCTTGCGGACAAGTCTGCAATGTATTTTCAGCGGATAGCCGTAGGTAAGCCTCAGCTGTCTGCATTCGGTTGGATTATATCGCGGGGGGTCAAGCTCATAACCCATATATTCGAGGTGCATAGACCTGTCGTAGCTTTCGATTGGAAATATCTCCCGCATCAGTCCTTCAAGCCCCGTCGGCTCCCTGCGGTCATACGGCACGTCAATCTGCAGAAAACGCGCATAGCTCCTGCGCTGTACCTCGATAAGATCGGGTACTTCAATTGCATCCGGCATCTTGCCGAAATCGCGATAGACTGGTGAAATCATCGCACACTCCCGAAATAAAACAAACCGAGTTAAATTATTTAAGCTCTACCGTGGCGCCTGCGCCTTCAAGTTTCTTTTTGGCCTCTTCAGCCTGAGCCTTTGGCGCGTTTTCAAGCACTGTCTTCGGGGCGCCTTCAACAAGGTCTTTGGCTTCCTTCAGCCCTAAATTTGTCAATGCCCTTACTTCCTTGATAATAGCAATCTTTTTGTCTGCCGCTGCAGCCTTAAGTATTACATTAAAGCTGGTCTTTTCCTCAGCGGCAGCCGCTGCTGCTCCGCCGCCCGCGGCGGGACCTGCAACCATAACCGCACCGCCTGCGGCAGGTTCAATACCATGTACTTCTTTAAGATAATCGCCGAGTTCCTTGGCCTGCATCAGCGTCAAAGCCACTATCTTGTCGCCGAGTTCCTTCACAATTGCCGACCATTCTTTGTTTTCCGACATTTTATCAACTCCAGATTTTCAACTGTTTTTCAGTAGCCGAATCTACGCCGATTCGTTTAATCCTCGCGGTGCAACCTCAAAACAAATAATAATTTTCAACCCTGTCAATTTCGCTGCGGCCTTTGCAAACTTTCGGTCGATTTTATGCAGCCGCCTTTTCCAGTTTTTCAACAAGCGATTTTATGCAGCCTGCGATATTTCCGGCAGGAGCGGCAATCGCCCCGGCCAGGCGTTTGCCCGGCGACATTGCAAGCATCGGCACTTCGCCGAGCAGTTCGGCCCTGCTCTTCATCTTGGACAACTCTTTGGCCGCCTGTGCATCAAGAACAGTGCCGTCAAGATATGCGCCGCTGAACTGTATGGAATCGAATTTACCGGTCCAGGTTATAAGTTCCTTGGCCGCATCCACCAGGCTGTCGCCGCCCCAGATTACCGTACGCGGCCCTGCTGCGAACAGGTCCGCTGCGTTTTTCATACCCAGCGCAAGCAGCGCTATCCGCATGGCCGAGTTTTTGACCGTCATCATGTGAATGCCTTTTTGCTTCAGCGCACCGCGCATCCTGTTGTTGTTAATGCCGTCCAGACCGCTTATTGACACAACAATAAATTCACCGACTTGCTGAAAATCCTTCTTCAGACTTTCTACCATCAGGTTCTTTACATATTTACTCATAATATCTGCCTTTATCCTTCTATATTAGGATGTTATTGTTACTGCACTTCCCCAACATCAACCAGCACCGACGGACTCATCGTTGCCGATAAAGCTACTTTTTTAATATAAGTACCCTTTGCACTGGTCGGTTTGAGCTTTTTGATGTTGGCTATAAACGCCGAGATATTATCGCAAAGCTGCTTTTCGTCAAAACTCTGCTTTCCGACAACCGCATGAACATTGCCGTTGGCGTCGTTGCGAAACTCAACCTTGCCTGCTGCAAATTCCTTCACAGCCGTTGCCAAATCCGCCGTTACAGTGCCGTTCTTCGGCGATGGCATTTTACCCTGCGGGCCGAGAACCTTGCCGAGTTTGCCGACCTTGCCCATCAGTTTCGGATGAGCAATTGCCACATCAAAATCAGTCCATCCGCCGGCAACCTTCTGCACCAGTTCGTCGCCGCCGACATCCGATGCCCCGGCTTCCTTTGCCGCGGCTGCTTCGGAATCGTCGCAAAAGACGATGACCTTCTTGCTTTTGCCGATACCGTGCGGCAGAGATATTGTGCCGCGAATGAGCTGATCGCTTTGTTTGGGGTCGATGCCCAGATGCATCGCTATTTCAATGCTCTGGTCAAATTTTACCCTGCTGAATGACTTGAGTTTTTTTACCGCCTCGGCCAGCGGTACCGCCTGAGGTTTCAGCCCTTTGGCGTCCTTGTCATACCTTTTACTATGCAATATTTTTGCCATAACCAGTACTCCGCGAAAAAATATTATTCTTCGCTCCCACTTTGATTTCGCCACAAACGAAACCGGCCGTGGTCAGCTGCAAATAAACCTGAAACTAAAAATTCAAAAGGAAATTTACTTTTTATTTTTTATTTATAGCTTTTACTTTTAACTTTTTACTTATCCTTCAACTACTTCGATTCCCATCGACCTTGCGGTACCTTCGATGATTTTGCCGGCCTGGTCAATATCATGGGCGTTAAGGTCTTTTATTTTTGTCTGGGCTATTTTTTTTATCTGGCTTTTGGTTACCTTGCCGACCTTATTTGTGTTTGGTTCGCCAGAACCTTTTTCAAGACCCGCCTCTTTCAGCAGCAGTACGGCAGCCGGCGGACTTTTGATAATGAAATCAAAAGACCTGTCGGCATAAACCGAAATTTCCACCGGCACAATCATACCGTTATAACTTGCCGTGGCAGCGTTGAACTGCTGAACAAACTGACCGATGTTTACGCCGTGCTGACCGAGAGCCGGACCAATAGGCGGAGCAGGCGTGGCTTTGCCGCCCGGCGCCTGTAATTTAATCTTTGTCTTTAATTCCTTGGCCATTATCAACCTCAATATATAAAAACACGCCCGCTTTGCCGCCGATTGTCGAACGGCTGCAGGCAAGCTTAAATTTTCTCTATCTGCCAGTATTCTATATCCAGCGGCGTGCTGCGACCAAATATGGTAACAATCACCCTCACAATGCCGCGTTCCTGATCAATTTCCTCTACCGTGCCTTCAAAGTTTTCAAATGCGCCTTCTCGTATCTTGACAAGGTCGCCTTTTCGAAACTCGACCTTCAGACCTGCCGAGGTTTCTTCAGGTTTTTCGGCCTCGACAAGCATCTTGGCTACATCGGTATCCCTCATCGGCGTGGGAATACCGTCGGTGCTGACAAAATCGCCTACGCCGAGCGTTTCTTTTATCAAAAACCAGGCCTTGTCGTTTATCTTGCCGTTTTCGTCGGCCTGCAGCTCCATAAAAACATAGCCCGGATAAAGTTTACGTTTAAGCACCCGCTGCTTGCCGGAACGAATGCGTTTGACCTGTTCGGACGGTACAAGAACCCGCCCGATAAAATCCTGCATGTTTTCGAGCTTTACCTTGCGGTCAAGTGATTCCTTGACCTGCTCTTCCTTGTTTGACGCCACTCTTAATACGTACCACTGCATCGTTATTCACCAGGCTGCGCCGATATAATTCGTTCGGCAGGTTTTCCCGAGCTTCATATCCCCAGAACATTCATGAAGAACAGATTAAAAACAAAGTCCATAAATCCGAGCATACACGCAAGCGATATTACCGTTATGATAACCACGGCAGTCGATATAATTATTTCGCGTCTGCTTGCAAAACTGACTTTTTTCAACTCGCCTTCCGATGCGATAATAAAGTCTGAAAACGAGGGCTTGTTAAAAAATATATACACAAGCAGGGTCGCAGCCGCGAAAACCGCCAGCGGCACAACCGCCCGCACCCACTGCACCAGTGCATAGCTGCCGGACATATCGCTTAACCGCAGATACAGCCGATAACAGCCGACGGCAACAATTACCTCGATGCCGACGGCCACCCACAGCCTGGTGTTCTTTGCCTGACCCCATTTATATTTTTGCAAAAACATCCGTAAACCTCTTCAAAATCGAACAAAAGCAGGCCAGGAGGGATTTGAACCCCCAACCTGCGGTTTTGGAGACCGCTGCTCTGCCATTTGAGCTACTGGCCTATTTACTTGCCCGCCGCAGACGGAAGAGCTTTGGGTACTTATTTGCGTCTTATCTTATGCACCGTGTGCTTGCGCTGGCGGCTGCAATATTTGTTCAATTCCAGCTTGGGCGTACCTTTGGCGACATTGACTTCAAGCCTGTAATTTCTCTCGCCGCAGTCTTTACACTCCAGCCAAACATATTCTCTTTTCTTGGATTTTGCCATAAACTCTCTTTCCGGAACGTTCAGTCATCACACCGAAAAATGCCGCTAACTGTCTGTGCCATACACTGTCCGGCAAAAACAAATCAGGCAAGAATCTTAATCACCACACCGGCGCCGACAGTCTTGCCGCCTTCGCGGATAGCGAAACGCAGGCCTTCTTCCATAGCGATTGGCGCGATAATCTCGACTTCCATAGCAATGTTATCGCCCGGCATGCACATCTCGGCGGGCTTGCCTTCACGGCTCTTAATCGCCAGAACCCCACCGGTTACGTCGGTTGTACGGAAATAAAACTGAGGTTTGTAGCCTGCGAAAAACGGGCTGTGACGACCGCCTTCGTCTTTCGTCAGCACGTAAACTTCCGCAACAAATTTGGTATGCGGGGTAATGCTGCCGGGCTTTGCGACAACCTGGCCGCGCTCGAGTTCCTGCTTTTCAACACCTCGCAAAAGCAAACCAACATTATCGCCGGCCTGGCCTTCATCGAGAGTTTTGTTAAACATTTCAACGCCTGTAACAGTGGTTTTGCGGGTTTCCTTGCTCAGACCGACGATTTCAACTTCATCGCCCACATGGACTATGCCGCGCTCGATACGGCCTGTGCCGACCGTGCCGCGCCCCTTAATGCTGAACACGTCTTCGACCGGCATAAGAAACGGCTGGTCAACAGCTCTTTTTGGTACAGATATATACGCATCAACCGCAGCAACCAGATCATCAATGCACTTGCAGGCCGCGTTGTCCTTACCTTCGGATTCCATAGCCTTCAGCGCAGAGCCGCGGATAATCGGTATCTCATCGCCCGGGAATTCATATTTGCTCAAAAGCTCCCGCAATTCCATTTCGACCAGCTCAATCAGTTCAGGGTCGTCAACCTGGTCGATTTTATTCAGAAAAACCACGATTCTCGGTACGTTCACCTGACGGGCAAGCAGAATATGTTCGCGAGTCTGAGGCATTGGGCCGTCGCTGGCGGCCACAACCAGTATCGCTCCGTCCATTTGAGCGGCGCCGGTAATCATATTCTTGATATAGTCGGCGTGCCCCGGGCAGTCAACGTGTGCATAGTGGCGGTTTGCGCTTTCATACTCAACGTGTGCGGTATTAATGGTAATGCCGCGTTCCTTTTCTTCGGGGGCATTGTCAATTTCATCATACTTCTTGACTGTGCCCTTGCCGTTCTTGACCGCCATACGCATGGTAATCGCTGCCGTCAAAGTGGTCTTGCCGTGGTCAATGTGCCCAATCGTTCCGACGTTCACGTGCGGTTTTGTTCTTTCAAATACGCCTTTTGCCATCTGTCAATAACCTCCACTATGTTTTTAACAAGTGATTTCCTTAAACGTTTTATTAAAAAAACAACATTTACCTTTTATTTCTTAACACTATTGCATTTAAGCTGCTGATGGGAATTGAACCCATGACCTCGTCCTTACCAAGGACGCGCTCTACCGGCTGAGCTACAGCAGCGGCCGCATAATAACATGTAAAACAGCAATAATTGCGCTGCCGACTCAAACTTTTGCCATGGGCGTCAACAATGCAGACAGTATCTCTACACCACATTGCGCACAAGGGCAAAGCCGCAAGTATACAGACTCAAATAAAAATTTCAAACCCTAAATAAAAATTTTAATAAAAATTTACAGCTTTCCTGTGAAAATTACACAGAAAATGTCCACAACTCACGCCCGATAATATACTTGCATTCAATTTTAACATCCTGCATAATATTTGACATCTTTCTATCCGGTTGAGCAGAATGATTGTAGGGATTATAGATTGATGTAATCTCTAATTTTGTCTAAAAGTTTATAACCTTTTTTTTGACAGGAGTTTAACTATGGGTACAAAGGCTGTAGAAATCCTCGGAATGGATGCAAAGGTACTGCTTGACCTGCTGAACAGGGCATATTGCGATGAATGGCTGGCCTATTACCAGTACTGGATTGGGGCGAAAATCATCAAAGGGCCCATGAAAGATGCCGTTATGGCCGAGCTTGAACTGCACGCTACTGAAGAATTAGCTCACGCCCTGCTGCTTACCCATCGAATTATTCAGCTCGGCGGCACGCCGGTAACCGAACCGAAAGACTGGTATAAATTTACAAATTGCGGCTACGACGCCCCAACCGACCCTTACGTCTATAAAATCCTCCAGCAGAACATCAAAGGCGAGCAGTGCGCAATAACCACATATAACAAGCTGCTGGAAAAAACCCGCACCGCAGACCCGGTTACTTATAATATAGTACTGGGAATCCTTCAGCAGGAAGTCGAACACGAAGAAGACCTCCAGGCACTGCTTGAGGATTTGGACCTGCTGGTCGCAAAAGAAACGAAATAGGGTATAGGGTGTAGGCATTTAATATCGTACATTGTTTAGCCGCCGTCGGCACGACGGCGTATGTGTTAGCCCCATGAATAAATCGGGGGGCTAACTACACCCTATACCATTTTTACTTTCCTTGTGTCATGGACAGACAGAGATTTGCAAAATGGAGTTTGTGTGCAGTTCTTTTGCTGTGCGCCTCTGCGGAGTCGTCGGTAATCCGCACTGAAAAATATTTCTCTGTGCCGATTCCCGCTGCAGGTACGAAAGGCATAATGTCGCCTGCCGTTATTTTCGTTCCCAATCACGGCAGACTGCTCGATATAAACATCACAATTGACATTACTCACAGCTGCATTTTTGACCTTGAGCTGTATTTAGTTGGTCCCGGCAGCTCCCGGCTGTG
The DNA here is from genome assembly GCA_020721975.1 of Blastopirellula marina. Taxonomy (GTDB): domain Bacteria; phylum Planctomycetota; class Phycisphaerae; order Sedimentisphaerales; family UBA12454; genus DYLR01. Next base: position 49,690 of record DYLR01000001.1, read on the forward strand.
CCTGAATTACTATGCTTACAGCGAGTTTTTCCGTGCCGCCGATTATCGTATGACCAAATTCGACGACGAATCGCGCGTGCCGGTTTCGCAGCGGCAGCCTTATTTCACGGGCGTTTATCAGCCTCGCGGCGGGCGGCTGGCTGTTTTCGACGGCATCGACCCTTACGGAAACTGGCGGCTGGAAATTTACGACAACATCATCGGCGACGCAGGAAAACTCAATTACGTACAACTTGAAATGACTGTTAATCCCGAACCGGCAACGATAATGTTCTTCTTTATTTCCATATTCCGGCTTGGTATTTCCAAACAGAAAAAATATTATCAAACTTTGAAATATATGCCTGTTCGCGCCAAAATCAAAAATCCGCCAGGCAAAAATCATTTTCAAATATCTCGTTCGCGCTTATGACAAACTGTATCTGCCGGCATACGTATGTTCCGGATTAACTATATACAGATATTAGACGCTGAAAGTTTGATTACTAACCCAAAATTCCGAACGATACAGACTATTTCATCGTACCACTTCAAGGTTGCACTGCGCAGCCAAAACAGATATATTCTTGTTGTATAAAATTCGGTCATAAAACAAAGGGATTGATTGATAATGAGACAAATCGGCAAAAATATTTACTCCGTTGGTGCGGTGGACTGGGTTCGCAGATTATTCGACGAACTTATCCCCCTGCCCGACGGCACAAGCTACAATTCATATCTTGTTAAAGGTTCAAAGGCAACCGCACTGATTGACGGCGTAGACCCGGCCAGGCACGAAGACCTGCTCGAAAACATAATCGACAGCGAAATTACAAACCTCGATTACATTATCTGTAATCACGCCGAACAGGATCACAGCGGAGCAATCGAAGACCTGGCAGTGTTGTACCCCCAGGCAAAGGTCGTTACCAACGAAAAGTGCAAAGGCTTTTTGATGGATTTGCTCGATTTAACACAGGATCGTTTCAAAGTTATTGAAGACGGCGAAACGCTTTCTCTGGGCAACAAAACACTGAAGTTTATCTTTACGCCATGGGTTCACTGGCCGGAGACAATGTGTACATATTTAGTCGAGGATAAAATACTTTTCAGTTGTGATTTTTTCGGCTCGCATCTGGCAACGGCGGAACTTTTCGTCAAAAATGAACAGGCGGTCTATGAGCCGGCCAAGCGGTATTACGCGGAAATTATGATGCCCTTCCGCAGCAATATTGAAAAGAACATTGCGAAAGTTACTGCTGAAAAGATTGAAATGATTGCACCGAGCCATGGGCCGATTTATCAGAACCCGCAATTCATAATTAATTGTTATAAAGACTGGGGTGCGGATAAATTTGTCAACCGCGTGATGATTCCTTTTGTTTCAATGCATGAAAGCACGGCGGTTATGGTGTATTATTTTGCAAAGGCTCTTATGCAGCGAAATGTTGAGGTAAAACTTTTCAATATGTCATCGGCTGACGTCGGGCAACTTGCGATAACGCTTGTTGATACGCCGACGCTGATAGTCGGTTCGCCTCAGGTGCTTGGCGGTGCGCATCCTGCTGTGGCAAACGCAGTGTTTCTTGCGAATGCGCTGCGGCCTAAAACCAAATTCGCAGGCATAATCGGCTCTTACGGCTGGGGCGGCAAAATGGTCGAGCAGATTAAGGGTATGATGGAGCATTTCAAGGCCGAATTATTTGAGCCGGTGATTGCCAAAGGTCTGCCCAAAAACGACGACTACAAAAACCTTGATTTGCTTGCAGATAAAATTGTTGAAAAACACAAAGCGCTGGGAATTGCGTAAATCTGACACAAATTTTGAAAGGATACAGATATGGCACAAAAAGCTGAAATTTACAAATGTATGTCCTGCGGTATAATAGTCGAGGTTCTCGACGGAGGCGGCGGAACGCTGGTCTGCTGCGGGCAGGATATGAAGCTGTTCCGCGAAAACACCGTTGACGCGGCAAAGGAAAAGCATGTGCCGGTACTCGAAAAAATTCCAGGCGGATGGAAAGTCAAAGTCGGGTCGGTCGAGCATCCGATGGAGACCAAGCACTATATCGAATGGATTGAACTGCAGGCCGACGGAAAATCTTACAAACAGTTCCTCCAGCCCGGAATGAAACCCGAAGCGACGTTTATGGTCGAGGGTAAATCGGTAATTGCCCGCGAATACTGCAATATTCACGGCCTGTGGAAAGGATAACGCTGATGAGCGAACAATTCAGCATTGTCGAGATTTTCGAAATGGCCGAGCAGATTGAACGCAACGGCGCAAATTTTTATCGCAAAGCCGCGGATATTACTTCCAACAAGACAATACGGTCGTTGCTGAAAACGCTGGCTGATACGGAAGACGAACACGAAAAATTGTTTTTGAAAATGCGCGACCGTTATGCCCGGCAAAATGAACCGCATGTGTTCGACCCCGATAATGAGACCGCGGCATATTTAAAAGGCATAGCATCCAGCAGCGGCTGGGAAGGCAAGGTCGCACCGGCTATTGAATTGCGCGGCAATGAAACCGTCGGCCGGATACTCACCGCTGCAATACAGGCAGAGAAAGATTCTATTTCGTTTTATCTCGGCATAAAAAACGCCATCAGTTCCGAGCAGGACAGGCAAATAATCGACAAAATAATAAAGGAAGAAATGGGACACGTGAGCATACTGCAAAAACAGATGGCACAGTGGAGTTAAAGCAGTGGGAAAATTGCGTTGCGTGTAAAAGAACGGAGATTTTATGAAAAAATATCGTTGTACGATGTGCGATTATATTTATGACCCTGCTGCCGGCGACCCGGCCAACGGCGTCGACCCGGGAACCGCCTTTGAAGACCTGCCGGACGACTGGACGTGCCCGGACTGCGGCGCAACAAAGGATTCCTTCGAGCCGGTAAGATAGAAAATACAAAGCACGAAATCGTTTTGGTTTATAGTCGTTGGTATATTGAAGAAAATATCCAACATCCAAACTAATTCCCAATGCCCAATTTTTCAATGACCAGAAAATGCCCAAATATTTTAGTGACCAATATTCCGGCGAAAGCCTTTTGGATATTGGTAATTGAAAATTCTTTGGTCATTCGGATTTGGTCATTGGTCATTAAATGGATGTTGTGTTATTGGATGGTTCTTATTTGTCCGGGGTTATTGGATATTTATGTCCGGCGAGCAGAAAGCTAAATCTCCTGTGCTTCGCAGGCAGCCTGTTATAAGGCGGGTTCTGGCGGCGCTTATCCCCTGCATTGCCGGTGCGGTGTATTTTTTCGGCTGGCGATGTCTGGCAATGATAGTAGTCGCTTCGGCAGCGGGTTTTATTACCGAGTATATTTTCTGCCGGATGCGCAAAGAACCTGTGAGCGAGGCTGTTTTTGTTACGGCGTGGCTGTTTGCGCTGATTATGCCTGCAAGCTGTCCATGGCATGTGCTGGTAATTGGGGTGGTCTTTGCCGTGATGTTCGGCAAGGAAGTATTCGGCGGCTTCGGCAGAAATATTTTTAACCCTGCAATTGTAGGCAGGGCTTTCGTTTATATTTGTTTTCCGGTAGCTTTAACGGCGGCCTGGCCGCAGGCGGCAGGCGGCCTGTTCGGCGCACTTGGCAAATGGCAAAGCTGGTCCGGTCCGCAGGCGATAACCGGCGCGTCGGTAATGGCGAATATCAAGGCAGGTAAAATTATCATTTCCTCCGACAAAACCGCGGCTGATACGATTCCGTTTGATATTAAAGCCGGTCAAATCATTCAGGTAAGTCCCGGTGCAATATTCAAAGGTTTGGCTCTTGGCCGGGTTGAAGGCACAATGGGCGTTACCAGTGTTGTGCTTATCTGCATTGGGGGGGTATATCTTTTTATTACCAAAACGGCAAGCCGTGCGACAATCCTTTCGATGATAATTACTTATGCCGTGTTGAATCAAACACTATATATGGCCGGTGTGAAACCGGTGGCGCCTGCGTGGGCTGGTCTGATGAGCGGCGGTTTCCTTTTCGGCGTTTTCTTTATGGCAACCGACCCTGTAAGTTCGCCCCGCACAACCGAGGGCAAAATTATTTACGCAATAATAATAGCAATCTGCACGCTGGTTATTCGTAATTTTTCAATCTTCAACGGCGGGCTGATGTTTTCGATACTCATAGGAAATATGTTCGCGCCGATAATCGACATCGCCGTGAAAAACATAAAAAATCGAAACATCACGGAAACTGCGTAAAACGTGTCTTACGGATTTCAAAAAAATCAGCACAATCAGCGTAATCCGTGATTAAAGTTGATTCGCGGCTGTTAAAACGAATTGAAATGAGTTATCGACTCAACCGTGCGTTTAGGCACATGCAGCACATCATTTTCATCAAGCCTGTACTTGGTATTGTGGTCACTGCAGTCGTCCATCACGGGGGATTCGTCAGGCACACCTAATGCAATAACCGAATCAATCGTAAAATTATCAGGCACCTGCAGAATATTTCGTACTTCATCCCTGTTCACCGAGCCGAGCCAGCACGAGCCTATGCCCATAGCATGCGCGGCAATAAGTATATTTTCAATCGCAGCGGCGGCGTCAGCTGCGGCAGATTCGTATTTTTTAATTTCATTGTCGGCAAGCACGACAATATAAGCGGTCGGCTCCTGATGCGGGGCAGGGTTTCTTCTCGGCCTTACATGCCCCGCCCAGGCAAGACAGGCGAAAATACGCTTACAAATCTGCGGCTCATCGACGATTACATATTCAATCGCCTGAAAATTGCCGCCCGCCGGCGATCGTCTTGCGCAGTCAATCAGCTCCAGCAGCTTCGCACGTTCAATTCGCGTCTGTTTGAATCGTCTTATCGTCCTGCGTGATTTAATTGCTTCAATCGCGTCCATTTACATCAACAGGTAAATTCGCGTCGGACACAATTGCGGCAGCTGTTTGCGTCCAGTCCGCAAGCCGTTTTTCCCATATCGGACGTTTCGGCGGATATTTAACAGACTGTAATTTGGCGGCTGCTGCCGATATCCTGCCGGCGTCCTGCACCGTATTAAAATAAGCGTCAATAACCGAAGATGTTGCTTCGTCAATATCGCCGCCTGCAAGCTGGGCCGTGAGCATATCCGCTGCTGCGCCGAATTTGCCGCCATGAAGATAAACATCGAGCAAATCGGCTGCATACAGCTTTTTTTCATTTGCATCGGCCTGCTCGACAAGCGAACCGAGATACCTGGCCGCCTGTTCATAGTCCTTTGATTGCTTATAGGCAACGGCCAGCTCTATCGTTATTTGCTTTTTAAGGTCGCTCGACGGCGACTCGGAGGTCTTTTTCTCGGCAAGCTCAAGAGCATTGCGAACAAGCACAAGGTCTTGTTCTGTTCCCTCAGCAGAAAGCCTTTTCGCCCAGCTCATCAAAACAGGCGCAGGACACTTCTGAAAGACCTTGAGCATACCGCCTGCGGCATTTTTACGGATTTCCATACTCGCGGCGTTCATCCGCAAATGATTGAGCCATTCCATATCGGATGCTTCGCCGTAAGATGCGGCCAGGTCAACAAGATTTCGCTGAATTATTTCGCTCTTCGTGTCCCAGAAACCCCTTTCCACAAGCAGTTTGTAGCCGCTGACAGGGTCGATGTTTATCAGCCCCACTGCCGCCGCTTCCACCAGAGTTTTATGAACCTCTCCCAGAGCCGATACGAAAATATCATCAAACAGCTCGGTCGCAACGGCTCTGTAATAACTGTCGTTGCCGCAAAGTCTGCTCATTTCGTCAAGCAGTTTCGCACGATATTCAACGGTATTGTCCTGCCGCTGATAACGTTTTGCCAAAAGTTCGAAATATGCCCTGCCGAGTTTTTCGTCCAGGCCGTCCTTGAGCAGAAGTTTGCGAATGACCTCCGCACCAATAAGACTTTTTTCCGGCTCATTGCTGTCAAGATACACAGACGCCGCGTCAAGAGCCTCGATACGGATTTCCGGCGAAATATTGTAAGACGAGCCGGCGCTGGATGCATACCCGCCGACCTGACCAATGGCCGCAAGAAGCTCTATACGCACCGCAGGGTCGCTTTCGCAGCGGAACTGCTCTATAAGTTTTTGAGATGAGTCGATTTTCACAAGCAGGGCAAGCAGTCTGGACGTGGCAAGTCTTATCTGACCGTTACGGTCGCAAACAAGACTCTTCAGCGGCTCGCCGAGCGCTTCCACAGGCACATCAGTTCCACTGTTGCGCCAGGCATCAACTTTGTTCAGCGACCACAATTTAACGTCGTCCTGCTGTGAGGCAAGACACTCAAGCAAAAATGCCAGACGCGAATCATCGCCGGCAAGCCCCGCGTAAATCCTGTCAAGGGCGTCAAGATAACGCTGCTGTGCGGCTGCAAGTGCGGCCTCCAGGTCGGCTATGCGTTTTTCCAGCTCGGCAAGCCGCCTGCCGGGCGTTTCTTCGCCGCTGGTTTCCTCCACCGGGGTTTTAGCGGAAGAATTATCCGCAGCGCTCATAACTTCCAGAATAATCCCCTCTGCAGGAACAGTATGTATATTTGCATCCGGCCAGGCTGAAACCTCCGCGTTAGTAATCTGATGCTGACCATTCAACCACTCGTCTGTGCCTAAACTCACAGCCGAAAGGTTCAACAGCAGACCAAGACCTGCCAAAATCACCTTGCTAAAATTAAATTTCGCCATTTTTAACCAAAAAACAGGATAAATAACCGCGTTCAGTTATTATAAACACTGTGCAAGACTGCACAACAACAAAAAAAATGCAAAAAACAATTTTTTGTAACCGTTAGCCCCGCGATTTATTCGCGGGGTCATTGTTTAGCCGCCGTCGGCACGACGGCGAATCTTTTAGCCTGCCGGCCAGTCCGGCAGGTTTCTTCCTCGCAGGCCATATATGCGTATCTCGTGAAGCGTGAAGCGGAATACGAGATACGCTTCACGAACAACGCTTCACGTTTCTGCGGGCGTCGGGGCTGCATTCACGCGACTGTTCCCTTTATAAATTCCCGTTATTTTTTTATCTGTCGCTCCCGCGCTATCTGTACAATTATTGACGCTATTGTCATAGCGGCGTTTTTGACGGCGATTTTTTCACAGTTCCGGCTCATTTGCAGCAGCTTCTCATCGTTTGTCATCAGGCCGGACAATACGGGCCAAAGAGCGCGGGCGGTCTTTTCCGTATCGCATAAATCGTCAACAATTTCACAGCAGCCCGCCTCGACCAGCACCTCCGCATTAAGCCGCTGATGATTATCCTTATGATAAGGATAAGGCAGACATATACAGGGCGTACCCGTCGCGGCATATTCAGCCACACTCATCGCCCCCGCCCTGCCGATAACCAGCTCGGCCGCCGCCAGCAGCGATGCCTTGTCGTCATAATAACTTAAAACTTTATGCTTGATTTTTACATTGGCGTAAAGCGACGACACGCCGTCATAATGTGCCACGCCTGCAATATGGACAATCTGCCACTGACCGGCAAAACCTTCGAGTTTTTCCAGCAGATACGCCACCGTGTTGTTTATATTCACGGCTCCGCCGCTGCCGCCGTCAACCAGCAAAGTTTTCTTTCTCGAATCAAGCCCCAGCTCAGCAATGACCGCCTGCGGATGCGGCTGGTCAAAAATTTTCCGCAGCGGAGCACCGGTTATCATCACTTTACGTTTACGCCGGCCAAAATGTTTTCGCGTAATCTCGAACTGTGCAAAAATAATCCTCGCATATCGGGCAAGAGCCTTGTTAGCCTTGCCCGGCACGGAATCAACATTTATCATGACTACCGGCACTGACCGCCGATGCGCTATTTTCGCGGGAGCAAACGATACAAATCCGCCCACTCCCACCATAACGCCGCCGTCCGGAGTGATTTCAACAGATGCAAGTCTGCGGCTTTTGAAATAGGATGTGTAAAATTTCAAAATCCCTTTGGGTGTGGCGATAAACGGTTCCTGCGGCAGCGGCACATAAATAAATTTGCTCTTGGCAAGTATTGCCGAATCCAAGGCCCGGTTGCTGCAAAAAAAGGTAATTTGCGCCTGCTCGTCGAGTTCTCTGATTCGTTCTGCCACCGCAATGGCCGGGTAAATATGTCCGCCGGTCCCGCCGCCGGCAAAATAATATTTCATTTATGCTCTGTAATCTTTCTTTGTTTAGCCGCCGTCGCCGCGCCGGCGTATTCGTCAGCCCCACGATTTATTCGCGAGGTTTATTTTAGTCTTTTTGAAAGCCTATGTCGAGCAGTTCTTTGTTTGACGGCGGGATATTGTGGGGGGCGTAAAATGTATAGGCTCCCCGTCTGGCCTGCGGGGAGCCTTAACTGCCGCGAAACTTCACCAGTATTATTATGTGTGTTTTCGCGAACAGAATGCGAGCGGGCGTAGATGGAATATAATAGGGAAAAGCTGTCGGAAATGTTTTTAGGTTCGGCTGTCCGTGCCGGCGGGTTTTTGTGCCGTACCGCCATATTTTCAAAACCTTCAAATCCCCAAAACACATTACATTATATGACCGCCCTGCCGCCCGTCAAATAAATTTTACCCAGTTTCATGGATTAACACGGGTTTTTTTGAAATGGATTTTGTTATTTTGAATTTGGTTATTAAATGGATGTTGTGTTATTGGTTAATTGGATGTTTATATCCCCTATACCCACTATTAATCCGGCTGTTATGTATCTATTTCTCTTAAACCGAGTCGGGCTGCTATGGCGTCAAATTCATCGAGAGAATAGAACTCTATTATGATTTTTCCGCGTTTACCCCCTTTATCAGTATTGATAATGACCTTTGTGCCGAGTTCTGATCTAATGCGATTTTCAAGGTCTAAAATGTGGCTTGGTTTAATATTTCCTATTATTTTATCGGACTTTTGTGGTTCAAGTTGCTGACGGACAAGCCTTTCGACTTCTCGTACGCTAAGTCGCCCTGCCATTGCTCTATGTGCAAGTTTCCTCCTTAATTCATCTGTTGGCAGGGCTAAAATTGCCCTTGCGTGTCCCATATCGAGTTGTTCATCGATGAGCATTTGTTGTATTTCGCCGGGAAGGCTCAACAGCCGCAGGTAATTAGCTATGACCGACCTGTCTTCGCCGAGTCTTTGAGCAGCATCAGCCTGCGTTAGATCGAATTTGTCGAGATATTCCTGGTAGGCCTTTGCCCTTTCGAGAGGATTTAGGTCGGCTCGATGAATGTTCTCGACAAGTGCCAGTTCGAGCATCTCGCTGTCATCCGCCTGCCTAATAAGGGCAGGCACATCCGACAGGCCTGCCATTTTTGCCGCCCGAAGTCTTCTTTCGCCTGCAATAAGCTCATAAACCTCCCCTGTCTTGCGGACAATCAGCGGCTGAATCACGCCGTTTGCCTTTATTGATTCGGAAAGGTCGTTCAAATCCTGATTTTTCCATATCTTTCGCGGCTGATACGGATTTGGCTGAATCCGGTCTATAGGCAACTGTCTCAACGATTCATGAACAATATGGTCCGGCGGGAATACACCTTCTTGCGATGTTAAAGGCTCAACCTGTGCTGCGGACTCGGCAGGGAGGGTAAATGGCCCAATCAGAGACTGAAGCCCCCTGCCAAGATGCCTCGGCTTTTCTTTCTTGTCCGTCATAAAACCTCCATGTAATCAATTAAAATTTAATGTTGAGCAAGTTATAACCATATTTTCCAACTATTTCAATAGACAAAACCAAAAAGGCGAAAATATATCCGTACAATAGTGGGCAACAAGGCAGGGCAGTAAAAAATGTTTCACGTGAAACATTTTTGCCGGAGAACTTAAAAAAAAGCAAAGCAGGGGGGCGGAAAGAAAAGAATAAAAAAAGCAAAGCAGGGGGCAGGAAAAAAAGAATGAACAGAATCAACCATCACTGCCAATACTGAAAAAATTGTTTCACGTGAAACAATTAAGGTGATTATAGAGCCGTATATGCTATAATGTTTACGAAGACAGTAATTTAATCGCATATTGCGCTGATTTTTATTTTGATTCGTTAATCAGCGCAATCCGCGATAAAATATTGTATTATTTTGGAACTGATAATAATATTATTTGTCCAACGGAATGGCAAACGAGAAAAAATTTTTGAAAGGGATTAAAAATGAAGCGGAGTTTGATTGGTTTACTAATAATTTTTGCGGCAACGGCAATCATAATGGTCGGCTGCAAAAAATCGGCGCCGGCGGAAGCTGAAAAGCCTAATTCGGTTTCATCGACAGCAAACGGGCCTGCAGAACAACAAATGCAAAAGCAGGTTGACCGCGATGGTCACACGCCTGCCAATGTCGAAAATATACAAACGCCGGACGGCAGGGCGGTAGTGGATGAGCTTCAAAAAATAATCGAGGCTCTGCCCGAGAAAATCGTCGGACAAAAAGCCCCGGACTTTACGCTGAAAAATCTTGACGGCAATGATGTGAGTCTGAAGGACTTTGCAGGGAAAATAGTTGTCCTTGAATGGTTTAATTACGAATGTCCGTTTGTGCGTGCGCATTATACGATGGACCCGAACTATACTATGAAGAACCTCACGGCCAAATATCCCGATGTTGTGTGGCTGAGCATTAACAGCACAGCTCATCAGGAGCTTGAAAAGAATCGCCGCTGGGCGAGTATGCACAAGCTGTCGTGGCAGATACTTGAGGATATTGACGGCAGAGTCGGCAGGGCGTACGGAGCAAAGACCACACCGCAGATGTACGTGATTGACAATACGGGTACGGTGGTTTATCAGGGAGCGATTGACAATGCGCCGCTCGGCAAGGTCGAGCCTGCCGGAGCTGAAAAGATAAATTATGTTGACAACGCGCTTACCGAGGTTATCGCAGGCAAGCCGGTGGCCGTGCCTTATACGAAATCTTACGGCTGCAGCGTAAAATATAAATAGAGATAAAGTTAGTCAAGGCAGTAAAACAACAGGGGCGGTTCAATACCGCCCTTTTATTTTGATTATAAGGCCTGTTCGGGGGGTTATAGTTTCTTTTCGTAAATTTGCTGTTCCCAGCGGGCGATTTCGTCGAGTCGTTCAATTATATTCAGGTGCTGTGTGCAGGCCTCTTCGCATCGCCGGCAGTGCAGACAATCCTTTGCTTGTGCCGGCACATCGACAAGTATTCCATAAATTTTCTGCTCGGCGAGTTCTTTAATCATTTTTTCATCACTGCGGTCTTGCAGCAGTTTGTCGTTATAAAACTGCATATAGGCGGCTATGGGGATTTTTTTCGGACAGCTTTTCATGCAGTATCCGCAGCCGGTACAGAGCGAATTGAGATTTTCGCTTATGTGCGCCCGTATCTCGTTGATTTGTTTTTCATCAAGCGCTCTGCATTCATCGGCGCATCGGCAGGCCATATCGATTTGTTCCCGTCTGGAAAATCCGTTCAGTGCAACCGTAATCTGCGGACAGCCGATTAAAAATTCCAGCGCCGCCTGCGTGGGACTTTGCCCCGGCCCGGCGAGAAAGCCGAGTTGTTTTTCATATTTCGGGATAATACCGCCCGCCAGCGGATTCATAGCCACAACACCTATTCCCGCCCGGTATGCAGCCTGTGCGCCTGACCAGCGATACGGAAAATTCAGAATATTCATCCCAATCAAAATGCCGTCGAAACAGCCCTCATCGACGATGGTTTCAATTTCTTCGCCGCGAAGATGTGTCGATACGACAATATGATCGAGCCTGCCCTGTTGTTTGCACTTTAATAATCCTTCATACTGTCCGCCTTTTTGCATAGCCAGCCGATATTGTTTCATTGAGCGTATGCACCAGACATAGTAGAAATCAATTTTATCGACATTCAGCCGCTTGAGCGATTTTTCGACCGCAGCGACAGCCTTTTCCGCAGTATCATTGGTTTCAGGAAAGCCTTTTGTGCAGATATAGACCTTGTCGCGCTGCCGGGCGAGCTGTTTTAAGGCAATGCCGAAAATATCTTCGCTTTTGTCGTCGCAGTACAGCGGTGCAGTATCGAAAAAATTTATGCCCTTGTCGAACGCGTATCGGACAAGTTCGGCATTTTTATTAAGCGAGCAGGTCATATCGAACCTCATCCCGCCAAACCCGACAGCCGAGACCTTCTTGCCTGTTTGGCCGTAAGTTTTGTAAATCATACGAAATATAATAACACCCAATAATTAAATCCGAAACTCGAAATCCGAAACAATATCGAATAATATTCAAAACTAAAATGCTCAAAACAAAAACCTAATATTACAGCGCAATTAACAATTTGGGAAGTTATATAACCTGTTTAGCAATAA
>DYLR01000031.1 GCA_020721975.1 Blastopirellula marina
TGCAGACTGCGAAACTTTCGCAGGGCATCCAAAAGGTTCTGCATATCCTGCGGCAGGGGCGCTTCAAATTTCATTCGTTGCCTTGTTTGCGGATGAGAAATCTCAATCTGCCAGGCGTGCAAAGCAGGACGGTCGATAATCGGATTCTGCGGCAAAGGCTCGGCATCCTGGAGCTGCCATGGATAAACGGTCTTGCCGCCGTACATATCGTCGCCTACAATCGGATGTTTTATATGCTCCAGATGCACACGAATCTGATGTGTCCTGCCTGTGCGAATATCGAGCTTTAAAAAACAATAGCCTCTAAAGGTCTCCATTACCTCATAATATGTTATAGCCTCTCTGCCGGTATCGCTCCTTACGGCTGCCTTTTCGCGTATTCGCGGATGAACGCCGATGGGCAGGTCAATGCAGTCGGCCTGTAAATCGGGTATGCCGTGTACAATTGCGCAGTAATATTTGCGAACCTGTCTTAACTCAAACTGCCTTGCAAGCCGCCAGTGTGCGGTATCATTCTTTGCAACAACAAGTACGCCCGTGGTGTTCCGGTCGAGCCTGTGAACTATGCCGGGACGAAAATCCGCACTGCCCTCGGACAAATTGCGAACATAATAAACAAGACCGTTGACAAGCGTGCCGTGTTTATAGCCGCGGGCGGGATGTACTATCAAATCGGCCTGTTTATTCAGCACTATCATATCGTCGTCTTCATAAATGATATTTAGCGGAATAGGCTGCGGGATTATTTCTTTAATCTCCGGCGGAGGCAGAATAATATCAATTATGTCGTAGCCCCTGATTTTTGTGCTGGGTTTGGCGGGTCTTCCGCTGATATTGACGGCCTTTTCCTTTATGAGCTTTTGGATTATCGAGCGGCTGAATTGGCTGAATCGTCCCTGGAGATATACGTCAAGTCGCGTCCCTCCTGCCGGCGGACCTACCCGCAGCCGCAAATGTCTGCCGCCTTCGGATTCCTGTTGCGAATCGTCATAAACCGGCAAATTGCCGTCAAACTGCTCATCGGACAGGATTTCGTCGTCCGTTTGACGCTGTAAAAAATTATTATCGTCCTGCATTATGCATCAGGATTATTTGCCGAGCTGGTTCGGGTCGGAAATTTCCTCAAGCTCAAGACTCCGCTGTTTTTTGTCGGCTTCGATTGCACCTTTGAGCTGTTCGGGAGTAACGGTTATCTTTTGCTGCGCTGTCGATTGTTCGTCAAAAAATGCACCGGCTGCATCCGGCTTTGCCGAACGCGGTTTCGACGCCTGTGCAAAATAGACCTGCTGTTTGTTATCGTCAAGCGTTGCCATACGCAATCGAGCCTGCCAGGCGGCTGCGATACCGGCGTATTTTTCATCTGAAACGATTTTCTGATAAACATCTTTTGCCTGACCGAACTGACCAAGTTCTTCAAGCGACAAACCTATGCCTAAATTGGCCATAGCGGCAAGTTGTGCATTTTCGGGGGCTTTTTGCAAAGCCTGCTCATAGAGATTTTTGGCTTTGTTCACCTGCTCTTCAAGCACATCCTGGGGCGGGATTTCGGGGCGGTAATGCATATCGGCACGCAGTGCATCGGCAGCCTTTACAAGGGCGATTGCCGCGGCAATATTATTTTTGGACAGCGCCGCATGAGAACCAAGATTATTATGAGCTGCGACGAAGCCGTCGCTTATACTCAGACCTTCAACCTGTTTGTTGACAACCATCATTTTGTGCCGTTCGACGGTATCAATCAGATTGGTAATCTGCTGTTCTCCGACGCTTCGGGCGGCAACTCGGCCATATTTATAATACCACAATGCCCCGCATACGATAATTACTATTGCGATGTAAATTATATTATTTCTGTTCTCTTTAGCCCACGTGGGGAAATGTACCATCCAGTCAGCCAGTTCATTGGTGTGCAGTTCGTGACGTCGTTCCGTCTTCATAATTTAACCTCTAATTTTTTTGTAAAAACCTCTAAACTGTCGATAATATCAAGGCAGACAGACAAAATCGGATATCCGCTGCCTGTAATATAAACATAACATTATAGACGTAATGCTTTTGACTTGCAATAACTGTTTGTCAGAACTACAATTCGAGACCAAAACGAGAGGAATATTATGCAAAAAATCGGACCCGTGAAGATACTTCCAATCCTGTCGGTGATTCTATTTCCATTGGCATTACAGGCAAAAGTGGATATTGATAAAACTAAATATATCACCATTGATGAGATAAGGCCTGAAATGAAGGCCTGGTGTCTGACGGTTTATGACGGGGTAAAGATTGAGCAGTTTGAGCTTAAAGTAATCAGTGTTGTGCGCGATTATGACCCCGGACACGATGCGATACTGGTTATGGGTGTTGATGAGCGGTTCAAACATACCGGCCCAGTGGCCGGTTGCAGCGGTTCGCCGGTATTTATTGACGGCAGACTTGCGGGGGCATTGGCATTCGGCTGGTCTTTCAGCAAAGACCCGCTTTACGGCGTAACCCCGATTGAAGAAATGCTCCAGGCCGGTCAGTATCCGTCCGGACAGAACAAATCGGAAGGGGGCTTTTGCCTGATTTCTCCGTCGGAGCCGATAAACCTTCAAACAGTCGCAAAACGGTTTGAAAGTCGTCTTGAAAAAATCGGTTCTTCCGGCCCCGCAGGTGCAATGAGGCTGTTGTGTCCGGTTTCAACGACACTGCCGAGCGGTCTGTGTGAGCAGATAAAGGGCCCATTTGAGAAATTCGGATTTATGCCTCTTGCCGGTGGCGGCAGGGCGACAAGGCTGGAACAGTATAAAAATATTGCCCTTGAGCGGGGCAGTATTCTGGCTGTGCCGCTGTGCGAAGGGGATTTTGACATCAGTGCAATAGGCACGATAACCGAGGTCGTCGGCGATAAAATATACGGCTTTGGACACGCATTTGAAAATCAGGGGCAGATAGATTTGCCGATGGGTACCGGCTATGTGCATACGGTGGTATCGAATATAATAAGCTCTTTCAAATTCGGCCAGATGATAGAGGTCAAAGGTGCGTTGCAGGCCGACGAAAGCACGGCCGTTTACGGCGTAATCGGCAAACAGGCTGCGACAATACCGGTTCACATTACGATTGACAGATACGATGATGCAAGGCGTGAATATAACTGCAAACTTGCGGTTCACAGATATTTTACGCCTCTGCTGGCCAGGGCAATGATAATGATACCGGCGTATGTCAAAGCCGGCGAGCCGCAGGACAACACGGTTTATTACGATATGAATATCAATCTTATGGACGGCAAAACCGTTTCGCTGTCAAATGTTTCTGTAATGCAGGGTGCAGGCGAGGCCGGGCAGGAGGCGATGAGTGTTGTGGGAATACTTTTAAATAATCCGTGGAAACAGGCTAAAATTGAAAGCCTTGATATAAAAGTCGAAATAGTCGATAAGACGCGGCTGGCGAAAATAGATTCAATTGAGCTTGCCGACCGGACGATAGAACCGGGCGGCGCAGCGGAAATGACGATTACTCTGGATAATTATCACGGCTTGCGCAGCAGACACAGCGCCTGTCTGAAAATTCCGGAAAATATCCAACCCGGCAGTTACCGTATTCAGATAGGCGGTTTTGAAAGTTATCAGGATTATATTTTTAAGAATGCCGCTTATAAATTCAAGGCGGGCAGTTATGATGAAATGATAAGCGCTTTGAATAACATAGCGGCAATTAAGCGCGACAAAATGTATGTAATTATGGAACTGCCGCGGTCGGGTATGACTATAAATCGTTATGAACTTTCCGATTTGCCTGCGACAAGAATGATGCTTCTTGCCGACGAGAAGCGCACCATCGATGTTGCCGCGATGCCGCAGCGGCTTGAGCAGATACTGCCAGGCGGCTGCGTGATTGACGACGGTGCAACTGTGGAAATTGAAATTGAAAAATGAATAAATTAGGGTATAGGGTGAAGGGTGTAATTCTTTACTATACCCTAAACCCTATTTTGGTGTTTGTTTTATTTATCAGAGGTTTGAAAAATGACAAAATATTTTAGAATTTCGCTTTTGGTATTGTTTACCGCCGGTTGCGCATTTGCAGTTACAAGCAAGGTCATAAGACAAACGACCGCCGAGGATTTCGCCTCCGGAAAATATAAGGACGTAATAATCAGTTCGAGAGGTTTTTTGCAGCTCGGCCGTTCAGCTGCAACCGTTGCGAAGGATTTCAACGACGTATGGGTTATCAACACAATGGTGCGCTCGATTGACGGGTCGATATTTATCGGCACCAGCCCCAACGGCGATATATTCAGGTATCACAAGGGCAAACTGAATAAAATCTGGTCCGGCACACAAGCCATGCAAACGCACAGTAGCACAAATGACGCAAACGATGCAAACGACCCAAACGCGCCTGGTGAATCGCCGCAGATAATCAACAGACACGTCTTTGCAATGGCATCTCATCGCGACGGCTCTGTAATCGCAGCCGTAAGCGGCGGGAAGTGCTGTTTGCTTCGCATTGCAGGCACAAAAGCAGAGGTTATTTATGAACCTAACGATATAGCTTATATTTTTGCCGTGGCGGTACACGACAGCGGCGATATATATATCGGCACGGGAGCGGAAGGGAAAATCCTGCGGCTGGCTGGCGACGGGAGCCGGGCAGAAGTAATTTACGATTCGCCGGACAAAAATATTCTTTCGCTGTGTTTTGACGCCGACGGCTTTCTTTATGCCGGAAGCGATACCCGCGGCGTTGTATATAAAATAAATACTGCCGCAGGGTCCGCATCCGTGCTTTACGACAGCCCGCAGGAGGAAATTACCAGCCTGCTGTTTGATAATAAGGGCAATCTGTATGCAACAGCCACATCTTACAAAGTTGCAATGGCCCAGGATAAATCCAGCAGGGCAACGAAGAACGCCGCACCCGGCAGGCCGGAGACCCCAAAAATTGAAGGCGACGGGGATGAAGAAGGTGTTTCTCTGAAAACTCCCGGCGGAAAAGATGAAGCCGCAGAGCAAAAAGTTCAAAAAGCTCCGAAACGAATGGCTCGCGGCGAACAGGGCAATACCAGCGTACTTTATAAAATTGACGCCAAAGGCTATGTTACAAATGTTTTTGACACAGCGGCGGTTTTCTTCTGCCTTGAAATGCAGGACAACAATTTGCTGCTTGGTACGGGCAACAAGGCCGAGCTTTTCAGCATAGACCCGGCGAACGAAACCGACGCGGTAATTTATCAGGATCAGCAGGCTTCACAGATTTCATCGCTGCTCGTTGCCGGCGGCAAACTCTATGCAGGCACAGCCAATCCGGCCGGACTGATTGAAATATCCGGCGCATTCGCAGGCAGCGGCGAATATGTCTCGGACCTGATTGATGCGGGACAGCCCGCCAGATGGGGCAAGTTGCAGCTCGATGCGGATATACCGGCCGGCTGCAAGGTATCACTGTCGGCAAGAAGCGGCAATGTCGAGGATATTAACGACAAAACTTTTTCGCCCTGGACGGCTGCGGTCGATATAGCAGGCCCAACCGATTTGACCGTACCGCTGGGCAGATTCTGTCAGTATAAACTTGTGCTTACAAGCGCAAACGGCAAAAAAACGCCGGTTATACGTGAAATAACGACGGCGTATGTGATGCCCAATCTTGCTCCGGTGGTCGAGGATATAACAATCGAAAGGCCTGAAAAGGACCAGCCTTCTAAAGCCGTTATCAAATTCAACGCAGCCGATGAAAATGAAGACCCGCTTGAATACCGGCTTGAATTCCGCAGGACAGGCAGAGATAACTGGATTTGTCTTGAGAAAAAACTTGAAAAAAATACCTGTGAATGGGACACGGCAACGGTGGAGGACGGCATTTATGAAGTCCGCATAATCGCCTCGGATTTACCGGGCAATAATGAACTCGATGCGTTAAAAGGCACGAGAATCAGCGAGCCGTTTATCATTGATAATACGCCGGTGAAAATTAAAAATCTTGCCGTGGCGGCAAGCGACGATGCTGCGGTTGTGCGTTTTACCGCTGTTGACGAATTGAGCATAGTCCAGAGCGTACAGTTCACCGTTGACAGTAATGAGCAGTGGAAGGCCGTTATACCCAACGACAGTGTTAATGATACGAAAACCGAGGACTTTACGGTTGTTGCTTCGGACCTTGAAAAAGGTATGCACGTAGTAGCAGTAAAAATCATCGACTCAATGGGAAATGTAATTTATAAGACTCTCGAAGTGGAAATAAAATAGAACTACGGCGCAATTGATGATTTGAAAAATTATATAATCTGTTTTGCTATAGGGTATAGGGTATAGGGTGTAGGGTATAGGAATATGAACATCCAATAACCAAATTCCAACAACCAAATACGGTATTTATAAGAATGTTGCGGCCGGTTGAATATCAGACGATTGTTGACGCAGTTTGCAATTTATGCATGAATATCGCCTGTAATTTGAGCGATGACGTATTAAATGCGCTCAAGGCCGCGACAGTTAAAGAATCTAATCCGTCAGCCAAGGGCGTACTTATGCAGCTTTTGCTAAACGCTCAAATTGCCGCTGAAAAAAAACTGCCGATATGCCAGGATACCGGCCTTGCGGTGGTTTTTGTCGAGCAGGGCAGCAGTGTTTTTGTAAATCCCCCGAACGGCAGGCCGGATGCGACAATAACCGACGCAATCAATGAAGGGCTGGCCAAAGGCAGCGAATCAGGCTACTTGCGCAAAAGCGTGGTTGCCGACCCTTTGGCGAATCGAAGCAATACAAATAACAATTGCCCGGCTGTGATACATTACTTTGCCGTATCGGGCGATAAAATCAAAATATCACTGCTGGCCAAAGGCGGCGGCTGTGAGAATAAAAGCCGGTTTAAGATGTTCCTGCCGACCGCTTACAAAGACGATATTATCGAATGGGTCGTTGATGTTGTACGGCAGGCAGGAGCGGATGCCTGTCCGCCGTTTGTTATCGGGGTGGGGCTGGGCGGTGATTTTGAACTGGCTGCGCTGCTGAGCAAAAAGGCGCTGCTGCGAAGGCTGGACAGCAAAAATCAAAATGATTATTATGCGGACCTCGAAACGGAACTGCTTAAACGGATAAACGCCGTCGGGCCCGGTACCGGCGGTCTGGGCGGAGATACTACCGCGCTGGGCGTTCTTGTTGAAACAGCGCCTTGTCATATAGCCTCGCTGCCGGCGGCAGTAAATATTGAGTGCCATGCACACAGGCACGCAACAGCATGCATTTGAAAATTTGAAATAATGAAAATTTCCTATAGAAATTATTTTGTCGAGTTTTGGCTTATAGCGATGAACATACTGGCAGCGGCCGTATTGCTTGCGACCGGTCTGCTTGCCCTGGGCTGGCATAAACCGCTGCTGCCCGGCTGGGCAATTATAGCCGCGTTGATATTTGTTACTATAGTATTCGTGGGAGAAAAACCGCTTCGACTGCTCAACACGGATTCAAAAAAACTGTTCATTCGGCTTAACTGGTTTGAATTGCCGTTGGCTGCGGTGTTTTTGATTTTAGCGGCGGGATTTCTGACGCATGAACAAGTCCCCGCAGCTGCCGGACTGGTGATATGGAGTATTTATCTGCTGATAGAATTTATCATTAAGTTATGCCGGACTATGATGTATCTGACCTCGTCGGCGAAAAATCCGTCATGGATAATGCTGGCAAGTTTTATCGTCCTGATTCTTTGTGGTGCGGGTTTGCTGGCGCTGCCGAGAAGTTATCGCTGCTCCGGCGTGAGTTTGATAGACATTGTTTTTACAGCCGCAAGCGCAACCTGCGTTACCGGCCTTACCGTCATGGATATCGGCAGGGATTTTTCCGTCATCGGCCAGACCGTGATTCTTGTACTCATTCAAATGGGCGGGCTTGGCGTTATTATATTCGGAGCGTTTTTTGCCATACTTACGGGCCAGTCGCTGAGTGTGCGCGAATCGACGGCAATGCGGGATGTTCTGAACGAGGAAACTTCCGGCAGGATTGAAATTTTTACGACTTTCATTTTCACGGCAACGCTGATAATCGAAACCATTGGTGCAATATGCCTTTATAATATGTGGGACAATAGCAGTTCTTTCAGCGGCGGCGTCAGCCAAAAGTGGTTTTACAGTTTTTTTCACTCGATAAGCGCATTCTGCAATGCCGGTTTCGGCCTGCCGGGCGACAGCCTGGTCGGCTACAACAGAAGCATGGGAATTTACCTGGTGATAATGCCGCTGATAGTGCTTGGCGGACTTGGTTTTGGGGTGCTTTATGATGTGTTTTTTGCAGGGCTTGACCGGATACGCAGAAATATACTTTTAATAATTAAACCCTACAAAGCGTTTGAAATGAATATGCCGCGACGATGTTCGCTGCATTCAAAACTGGTGATGACCGTTACTTTTATCCTGATTTTTGCCGGAATGGCCGGTTTGATGGTATATGGCCTTGACGCAGGAGGGGCAATATTCCAGTCGGTAACGGCAAGAACAGCCGGTTTTAACAGCGTTGCCATTGAGTCCGTTTCGCCTGGTGCAAAAATAATTTTGATACTGCTTATGTTTATAGGAGGCTCGCCTGGTTCGACCGCCGGGGGCATTAAAACCATAACATTTGCGGTGCTGATAACGGCTGTCCTTGCGACGATAAGAAAACGCAGGGAGGTTGAAATGTTCGGCAGGGCCCTGCCTTTGGTAACGGTCGGCAGAGCGCTTACGGTTTTTGTGCTGTATATGATTGTGCTGCTTACGGTGGTAATGCTTTTGCACATAACCGAGAAGGACAAGCCCTTTACCAGTATGGATATATTTTTTGAAGCGGTCTCTGCGCTTGGCACGGTTGGGCTAAGCACAGGGATTACGCCTGCTCTTAGCGATGCAGGCAAAATCATACTTGTTTTTACAATGTTTTTCGGCAGGCTTGGGGCTCTTACACTGCTTACCGCAGTTACTTTCAATATTCGTCCGGCTAAATATAATTATCCGGTAGAATCTGTAATAATAAGTTAAAATGGTGAGTATATGAGAAAGTTCGCGATAATAGGACTCGGCAGATTCGGCAGAAAACTTGCAGTTTCTCTGGCTTCCAGCGGCGCAGAGGTGATTGCCATCGATAAAAACAGGGAGTTGGTCGATGAAATCCGCGACATGGTCAGCCATGCCGTGCGTCTGGACAGTACGGATGAAGAAGCGCTGCTTGCGCAGGGTGTGGACAAAATTGATGTGGCTGTTGTAGGCATCGGCGGCGAACAGGGCGGCTTTGAATCGGCAATATTAACCGTGGTGAATCTCAAGGCAATAGGTGTGCCGCTGGTATATGCACGCGCAGAAACGCACACGGCAGGGGAGGTTTTTATGAAAATAGGAGCGACCGACGTTATATACCCGGAAGTAGAATCTGCTCAGCGATGGACTTATAAGCTGATAGCCCCGCAAATTTCCGACAAGATTGACTTTGCACCGGGATATTCGCTTGCCAAGCTCAAGGCTCCTGCGAGTTTTGACGGACGCAGTCTGATAGACCTGCAGCTTAGGCAAAAATACAATATCAATCTTGTGGCAATTAAACGAGGCGATAACTGCCCGGACAAAAAGCAGCATGGGCAGATTATCAATGTGCCTATGCCGCATACGATTATATATAAGGACGATATGCTTATGGTGGCTGGCTCCGACCCGGACCTGGCCAGACTGCCGCAGGAATAAATGTGTGAAGCGTACTTTGTACTTCGTACATCGGCATATAAAGCAAAGTATGATGTACGAAGTACGATTTACAACGTACGCTTTTAATGTGGTATAATTGTAATAGTCAAAGTAACGGGGTCTTCAGATTTTTTGCTGTTGCCGGCCTGTTCTCTGGCTGCTCCGGTCATAGCAGGTTTAGGCGGTTCAATCATATCGGGGCTTAAAGGCATCGTCCGCTCGGCAAGTTTGTGATATTCTTCGTCGGCGATGACTTTGTTCATAGCCGCAAAATCTTTTGCCATTTTCTGCCGTTTATCCGCAAGCTCTTCGCGCAAAAGCTCGGCAACCTGAAAAGCGGCGGCCCGCGGAACGGTGAAGCTTCTCCCCACAGTTCCCCCACTTATTGAAAAATCCACCTGTTCGCATTTTTTCCATACAGGCTCAAGCTCTCCGGCTAAAATCACGCTTAACGGCCTGTCGCAGCTAATGCGGTATGTAATCCTTTCGGGTTGCCTGTCGATACTGGTAGAATCCAGAAGGTCATACAGATAAATCGCCTTGGCCACAAACCGGTCGACAGCCACAACAGCATTAGTCCTGAGCTGTAAATCGGCCAGAAGAGGCTGCGCCGCCACAAAACGAATATTCATAAAATTCTGCCGCTGCTGCGAAACTGCCGAATCTGCCTGCAAATCATCTTTCACTGCCATAAGCGGCTCAGCTTGTTCCTGTTTTGCGGAATCGGCGGTTTTGTCCTCGTCGTTTAAAGACTCGATTTGCCGAACCGGCTGCTTATCCATTGCATAATAACTGTCGCCTGCCGGCATCGGCGCAAGAATCGTCGCCACAACCCATATCAGTACTCCTGCCACGATAAATATCGCCGCAGCAGTTAAAGCCCAGCGGTACATTAAATGTCTTTTGCCGGCAAATGATTCGGTGCTTCGGGAATATTCATCAAGAAGCACCTTGCGTTCGAGTCTTGCGCGGATGGCTTCGAGAGTGTTGGCAGGCGCTTTTTCCGCAGGCAAAGCCGCAATAAGTCCTCTGCACGCAGCCAGTGCCGCTAATCTTGCCTGCATATTGCCGTCATCCTGCAAAAGCCTTTTCAGTTCGGTCTGCCGGATTTCATCCAGCTCATCATCAAGATAAGCGTTCAATAATTCATCTATATTTTGTTGTTCTTTGTTCTCATTCATCTTGTAAGTATGTCCAGTTGTTGTCTTAAATTTTCACGTGCCCGGGATATTCTGCTTTTAACCGTTCCTAATTCCACGCCCAGCACATCGGCTATACGGTCATAGCGCATCCCTTCAATATCCCGCAACACTATTGCCGTTCGCTGGTCGTCGTCAAGATTCGCAATCGCTCGCAAAAGTATATTATGAATCTCACTGTCGCATACCAGTTTCGACGGGTCAGCCTGCTGCCCGCCGGTTAGATATTCCCGCAACTTGCCTCGGCAGTCTCCCGCATCATCGCTGCGGCTGCCTTCAATAGGTTCAAAGCGAATCCTGAACCGTCTTTTACAGAAATTCAGAGTTAAATTAACCGCTATTCTGAAAATCCACGTGTAAAAGCTGCTGCGAAACTCAAAATTATGCAGTTGTTCAATAGCTTTGACAAAGGTGTCCTGCGTAAGTTCCGATGCATCTTCAGGATTCGAGCATATTTTTAATATTGTATTGTAAATTCTGTCCTGATAACGGATTATCAGCACATCCATCGCCTCAAGATTGCCGGCTTTGGCCCTGAGCAGAATAGCTTCTTCATCAATTCTGATATTTTGGCTCGATATTTCTGTGTCGCTCATGAAAACCTAAGACGAAAAAATTACCGGCATTAGTAGCTCAATTTAATTTCATGGCTGAGCCGTCTTGTGTCCGGCAGTGTACAGGTCAATTCAAGGATATAATTTGTGCCGGAAGATATTGCCTGCCGGATTGCCATTGAAAATTCATAGCACCGCATAAAGTCATTCCAATACTGCTGATTGTTTCTGGGGTCTGTAAGGTCAACATCAGGCCATTGGTAAATTCTTGCCCCTTTTGGCTGAGCCGAACGAGGAACATAACTGAAAAGTTCAAAACGGAAAATCGCCGGCGATTTAATGCGGTTGCCGAACGAATCAAGCATATCCACCTGAACCTTAATCACGGGCGTTTCAATCTGTTCCTCTGGGCGGACGAATTCCGTAAGGCTGGTCATACGAACCGAATGCGGGAAATAAGCCGCTATTAAACTGTTGCCTTCCAGGTTCACCGGTTTTCTGGAGACAGCCGCCTGTTCGCATCCGCAGAAGATTAACAGCGGTACGCACAGGCACAAACATCGAATTGTATTTTTGATTTTTGATTTCATAAATCCTCGCCGAGAATATGCCCGAGTTTGTGTTTCTTTGTCTTGAGATAGTTAATATTATGTCTGCCGGGCTTTATAATAAGCGGCACCTGTTCTACGACCCTGATGCCGTAAACCTCGAGCCTGCTGGTTTTTTTGGGATTGTTTGTCAAAATTCTTATCTGCCGCAGACCGAGGTCGCGGATAATCTGCGCGCCGAGGCCGTAATCCCGCTTGTCTGCCATAAAACCCAGTTTGAGATTTGCCTCGACGGTATCCAGTCCCTGTTCCTGAAGTTTATATGCGTGCAGTTTATTGGCCAGGCCTATGCCGCGGCCTTCCTGGCGAAGATAGATTACTGCGCCTTTGCCTTGTTTTTCTATCATTTCCATTGCCGTGTGCAACTGATGGCCGCATTCGCACCGCTGCGAACCGAACAAATCGCCGGTCAGACATTCCGAGTGCACGCGAACAAGCACCGGCTCTTCGTGAATTATCGCATTGCCTTTTTCGTCAAGCTGCCCCACGCCGCCTTTGCACAGTGCAAGATGTGGTTCTGTGGAATTGATATTTTCATAACCGATGAGCTGAAAATTCCCGTAATCCGTGGGCATATCGATTGATTGAATTCTGCGAACATGCGTTTCCCTTTGCAGACGGTATTCTATCAGTTTTGCGATGGAGGTTATTTTCAATTTGTGTTTTTCGCAAAACTGCAAAAGCTCCGGCACACGTGCCATTGAACCATCTTCGTTCATTATTTCACATATTACACCGGCCGGTTTCATCCCCGCAAGACGCATCAAATCGACCGCACCTTCGGTTTGTCCGGCACGCATCAGCACTCCGCCAGGACGTGCCCGCAGAGGAAATATATGCCCCGGACGAACCACGTCGGTGGGTTTTGCATCGTCGGCGATGGCAACCTGAATGGTTTTAGCACGGTCGGCTGTGCTTATACCCGTGGCGATTCCAGATGCTGCATCGATGCTTACGGTAAAAGCCGTTCCGAACATGCTTGTATTTTCGATACTTTGGGGATACAACGCCAACTGGTCGCATTTTTCGCTTGTAAGCGGCAGGCAAATCAGTCCGCGACCATGTTTGGCCATAAAATTTATCGCCTCCGGCGTAATCGCCTGTGCCGCACAGACCAAATCGCCTTCATTTTCACGGTCCTCGTCATCGACCAGCACAATCATTTTGCCGGCTTTTAATTCCTCAAGTATTTCAGGTATTTCACTGAATATCACTTTTCCACCGATTGTTTATTCATATTGGAACTCTCGAATTCCTCAATATAATCGATTCCGTTGTGTATGTAAATAAGCGTTGCAAGTACGGCTGTTGCCGCTGCCGACCACCATATTACCCGCAGCAGCCATACCCAGCCGTCAAAAACACGGCTCATTTCCGGTGCGATAAGAATGCCGGTAACCATCGAGAGCTGTAAAAAGGTCGCTATTTTGCCTATATACACAGGTTTTATTCGCACCTGAAATGTAAGCAGGTAAAAAATTATAAACCCCAGCACTAAAAACAAATCTTTGCCTACAATCAGCACTACCACGGTTGTCGGCAGACGGAATCCCGCCACAGCCGCCCTGGTCGAGGCCAGCAGAATACATGCACAGGTCATAAGCAGTTTGTCCGCTGTCGGGTCGAGAAAACTGCCGAGTCTCGACGCCTGCTTTTTGTGCCTGGCAAGATAACCGTCTATTGCGTCGCTGACTGCCATTACAAGAAAAATCACCAGCGCAGCCAGCCTGTATCCGCCGGGCGTATGGGATTCGTTCATCTTCAGCAAACAAATCACAAACGGCGCAATGAGAAATATCCGAACCAGCGTAATCTGATTGGCGAGGTTCATCCGTCAGTTCCGCCAACGTAAATAAATCAAAAACCAAATATCAAATATCAAAAACCAGGAAGGTAAAATCAGAGACGCGAACATTTTTAGCCCCCGGACCTGTCCTGGTGGTCATAAATGCGGTTTTTTGTTTTCAGAAACCTGTTTTTCAGGATATTATAGCATTATAATGCCTGTGCCGCAATAATGCTACAATTACCCTCCGGCCATAAGAGAAATAAATTTTTCCTTTAATTTCCGTCAATGGTATATATAATATCAAATTTGCGCAAAATACGAAAGGAATTGCAGTGGCATTACTTAACGTAAATATCGACCATGTTGCTACGGTTCGGCAGGCCCGGCGTACGGACGAACCCGACCCCGTCTGGGCGGCGGTTCAATGCGAACTGGCCGGGGCAAACGGCATAACGGTACATCTGCGGCAGGATCGCAGGCATATTAACGACCGCGATGTGCGGCTGCTAAAGCAAACTGTAGCGTGCAAGTTTAATCTTGAAATGTCAATTGCAGAGCAGATTGTCAAAATCGCAGAGCAGATTAAGCCTCATCAGGTTACACTTGTGCCGGAAAATCGTCAGGAACT
This sequence comes from Blastopirellula marina, assembly GCA_020721975.1. Taxonomy (GTDB): domain Bacteria; phylum Planctomycetota; class Phycisphaerae; order Sedimentisphaerales; family UBA12454; genus DYLR01. The sequence continues at coordinate 14,461 of DYLR01000031.1, forward strand.
TACCACCGAAGGCGGTCTTGATTGCGTGGCCAATAAAGCTCGTCTTGCAAAGGTTATTCGACGGATGCATAACAAAGGCATATTGGTCAGCGCATTCATTGCGCCGCAGGAAGAACAGATACTGGTCTGTGCTGAGCTTGGAGCAGACGCCGTGGAGTTGCATACCGGCCCTTATGCCAACGCCAAAACCGACAGGGAAATTGAAAAGCAGTTGAATAATCTGCGCGATGCACGCGATATAGCAGCAGCTGCCGGTTTGATAGTTCACGCAGGCCACGGCCTTACGTATCGTAATATTAAGCCGGTTGCAAAAATTGAAGGTCTGTGCGAGTTCAATATAGGACATTCCATCGTTTCACGGGCCGTGCTGGTTGGAATGTTTCAGGCAACAAAGGAAATGATGGAACTGATAAGGTCTTAAAGAGGAATAGAGTATGTTTCACGGATCGCTTGTAGCGTTAATAACTCCATTTAAGGACGGACAGGTTGATTATGACACGCTCGACGAACTGATTGATTTTCATCTTCGCGGCGGCACCGACGGCATAGTACCCTGCGGCACAACCGGCGAATCTCCCACATTGAGCCACGAGGAGCATAAAGCCGTAGTTGAGCATGTAATCAGGGCTGTTGGCGGCAAAGTTCCCGTAATTGCAGGCACAGGCTCGAACAGTACCGCCGAGGCCATCGAGCTTACGGCACACGCAAAAAAATCCGGCGCCGACGGTTCGCTTCAGGTCTGCCCGTACTATAATAAACCCACTCAGGAAGGCTTCTATCAGCATTTTAAGACTATTGCCGAGGAAGTGGATATTCCGCTTGTGCTGTACAATATTCCCGGCAGATGCGGCGGGACGGGTATGACTGCAGAGACCGTTGCAAAACTGGCGGAGATAGAAAATATTGTCGGTATCAAGGAGGCAAGCGGTTCACTCGATATGTGCAGCAGTATCGCCAATCTATGCGACATCACGATTCTCAGCGGCGATGATTCTTTGACTCTGCCCATAGCCGCTGTCGGCGGCAAGGGCGTAATCAGCGTCGTTGCCAATATCGTGCCGGGAGATGTAAAAGCAATGACCGATTTGATTCTTGAAGGCGATTTCGTTTCCGCCCGCAAATGGCACAGCAAACTTTTCAGCCTGTCTAAGTCGATGCTCGGTCTTTCCACCAATCCGATACCTATTAAGGCCGCAATGGCAATGCTCGGAATGTCCGGCGAGGAAATGCGTCTGCCGATGACGCCGATGGACGAAAAATCCCGGGCAAAATTAAGAGAAATTCTCTGTGCTTACGGATTACTGTAAAATAGGGTATATAGGGGATAGGGGATAGTTAGCCCCGCGATTTATTCGCGGGGTTAAATCAAAGACCAAATACCAAAAATCAAAAACTGCGGAAAAGAAAGAAACATCCAAATTAATTCCCAATGCCCAATTTTTCAATGCCCAGAGA
>DYLR01000032.1 GCA_020721975.1 Blastopirellula marina
ACGACATGGCTGGTGGAATATGCCGTCCCTTATTCGATGCTGGAAAAATATGCTGCGGTTGTAAGGCCGGCTAAAGATGTTATCTGGCACGCGAATTTCTATAAATGCGCCGATGAGACATCACATCCGCACTGGCTTACGTGGAATAAAGTTGATTTGCCGAAGCCTGATTTTCACAGGCCGGAATTTTTTGGTGAAATTAAATTTGCATAACGGATAGCGGCGACTGATACAATTTATTCACATCCGGTTAGCTTTCTGTTGAGTCTGCGGGCAAGGTCTTTAAATTCATTTACGGTATCTTCACCAATAAAACGAATTGGAAATGCGGTTTTGTTGTGATTTAACGGCTCCGACAAATCCGTCCATTGCGAGCATTTGTCGCCGTCAGGCGTGCCCGGTATCGGCGAAAAATCTGCCAGCATAATACGAATGCCAAGCTCGTGAACGAACTGCATTGTTTTTTCAAGCTGTTTTAAATTCCCGTCGGGATGGCCGAGCATCTGATATGCGGTGATTTCGAGATTGTCGGCGCCGGCCTTAAGAAGACAATCAACGGCACGAATAAGCTCGTGCGAAAAAACCTTTCCGCCATGTTCATTCTGCCAGCGTTCGTCGATGCACTCAAATCCGAGATAAAAAGTTTTCATCCCTGATGCGACCATCAATTCTGCAAGCTCATAACTTACAAATCTTGCATTCATTGCGTTTGGCGTGTGAAAATTAGTCTTTAAATTTCGAGCAACAATTGAATGAAGCAGCGGCATAATCGCCTCCTTGTGCCTGTATAGCAGGGCGTCATCGTAAAAGGCGATGTTCTCTGCTCCAAGACTTTGCAGTAAATCAATTTCCTCAAGACATTTTTTCATCGGTTTGATTGTAAAATTTCCGTATATGTTCGGCACGGTGCAATAACTGCACTGAAAAGGACACCCCTGAGTAATTGTTATTACGCCCATACGAAGTTTTTCATAGCCTTTCCAGAACGGCAGGGCGTTTATATCCGGCTCAATATCGAGAAACTGCCACAATTTATCGAGCGATGTTCCTGCGACGACCATATCGGCCCCAAGTGTTGCGGCGTGTTTTGGACATATTGCCGTATAAATGCCGCCGAGTACGATTTTACATTGCGGCTGGAAGCGTTTTATATCTTCGATTACTTCCATTATTCCGGGGTACCAGTATGTCATAGTTGTCTGAATCAGGGCGAAGTCGAATTGCCCCTGCGATTGAAGATGATTTTGAAAAATGCCGCGTTCAAGACCGAATCGATGATAATAACGTTTGATGTCGGACAATACCGGCGGTCTGTCGATATGCAGCTCGTGGAATTTGCCCCGCCCCCAGCGGTCGTATTCGCTTTTTACAGAAGTATCTTCACGGTCCATATAATCAAACAGCGAAAGTTCCGCTTTGCCCTGAAGTTTTCCTGCCACGTTGAGCAGGCCGTAGGGTTTCATCCAGAAATCATAAGCGGCAAAGTCGTATATCGGCGGATTTACGAGTAAAATTTTCTTCATAATAAAATGGCAACACTTTAGCCGAATGCGTAAAAAAGGGTACAGGCACGTCTTGCCGCGCAAAAACGCGGCGGCGCTTGTGCCAGTCCCCATTTTCCCGCCTCCAAAAACAGACGGCTAAAGTGTTACATAAAATGAGGATAATCCCTATTTGATTATTTTTCAACTGTCTGGTATCATTATAAAATCCGAAGCACGAAATCCGAAAAAATATTGAATTTTGATTGTGAGGACAAAATGAACAGACGGGATTTCATTAAGACCTCCGGGGCCGCTGCTGCCGGGATGTTGTTGGGCGTACGAAAAGGATTCGCAATGGGCATACCAAAACAAAAAGACAAAACCTCCGCCGGCTATCCTGCAAGAATGCTCGGCAAAACCAAACAGCGTGTTTCGGTAATTGCCTTCGGCGGTATTGTAGTAATGAAAGAGCAACAGGAAAATGCAAAGAAAATTGTGGAAAATGCCGTTGCCAAAGGGATTAGTTATTTTGATGTGGCGCCCAGTTACGGCGATGCGGAATTGCGGCTTGGGTCTGCGCTTGAGCCGTTTCGCAAAGATGTTTTCCTTGCATGCAAGACTGTGCATCGCGATAAGGCCGCCGCACGGCAGGAGCTTGAGCAATCGCTGAAGAATATGCGCACCGACCATTTTGACCTGTACCAGCTCCACGCAATTTCCGATGTTGAAAAGGATGTAAAGGCCGCTTTATCCAAAGACGGTGCAATTCAGACTTTTCTTGAGGCAAAAAAAGAGGGCAAGATTCGGTTTCTCGGCTTTTCGGCACACAGTCCGCAGGCGGCTTTGACGGCAATGCGTGAATTTGATTTTGATACGTGTATGTATCCGGTGAATTTTGTCTGCCATTACAATAACAAGTTTGACGATGAGGTTCTTGCGGAAGCGAAAAAACGCAATATGGGAATTATTGCTCTCAAGGCGATGGCGCTGTGTCCCTGGCAGGATGGCGAGGAAAAAATTTATTCCAAATGCTGGTACAGACCGATTGACGACCGCGAACTTGCCAAAAAGGCCATAAGCTGGACTTTATCGCAGGGGGCAGCAGTTGCCATTCCGCCCGGCCATGAGAATCTTTTCAATATGGCAATGGAACTTGCCCCGATGTGCCTGTCGTGCAGCGAAAGCGAAAGGGCGGAACTTATTCAAACCGCCGCCCATACCAAAGCGCTGTTCCCACAGGGATGAGGAATGTTTTTATAAATTACTTATGCCGGAAAATCACAGAAGGATTTTTTTATGAACAGTCTTTATGCTAAATACGCCCGCGTGCTTGTGGATTTTTCGCTTGGTTTGCGAAAGGGCGATAAGCTGCTTATACGCTCAACGTATCTGGCCGAGCCGCTGGTGAACGAGGTATATCGCCGGGCTTTGCAAATCGGGGCGTTTCCGGAATTGCGAATCGGTCTTAACGGCACGGATAAAATCTTCTACGACACGGCAGGCGATGAGCAATTGAAATACATCTCGCCGGTGCATGACTACATCGTAAGAAATTACGATGCAATGATAACTATCGATGCGGAATTCAATCCCAAAGAGCTGCAAAATGTTGAACCTGCCAAAAAGCAAAAAGTCAATGCCGCTCGTGCAGAGCTTAATAAAATTTTCATGCAGCGGGCAGCCGAGGACAAACTCCGCTGGACTCTGTGCGTATTTCCCACAAGCTCCGAGGCACAGGAAGCCGGTATGAGTCTGGCCGAGTGGCAGGATTTTGTATATTCAGCCTGTTTTCTGCAATTTGACGACCCCGTGGCCGAGTGGGAAAAACTTGAAGCCCGCCAGCAAAAGATTGTCGATATGCTCAACACTAAAAAGCAAATCCATTACAAAAGCGCAGATGTTGACGTGCGATTCAGCACCGAGGGGAAAATATGGATAAACTCCGCAGGCAGGCATAATATGCCCAGCGGCGAGGTCTTTACCGCTCCCGTTGAAGATTCGGTTAATGGTAAGGTGCGTTTCAGTTTTCCCGGCTTTTATATGGGACAGGAAATTGAAGGCATTGAACTTGAAATCAGGGACGGCCTTGTTGTCAAATGGCATGCGGATAAAGGGCAGGATTTGCTTAACAGAATTTTTGAAATTGAAGGTTCAAGGCGGTTCGGCGAGGTTGCCGTCGGCACGAACCACGGCATAACCAAATTCACAAAGAATCTGCTTTTCGACGAAAAAATCGGCGGCACAATTCACATGGCCATAGGCGCTGCGTATCCTGAAACCGGCGGCAAAAATGTTTCGAGCGTCCACTGGGATATGATTGCTGATATGCGAAGAGGCGGCGAAATCATTGCCGACGGCGAAAAAATTTATGAAAATGGAAAATTCATTATTGAAAACTAAACCTGCGGTAAAGAACCCCCCCCCGAATAAATCGGGGGGCTAACGAATACGCCGTCACAGCGACGGCGGCTAAACAATGTTAAATGTTAAATAAGGTTTTTCTAAACGGCAAAATAGTCAATCAGGATTCGGCCTTTGTCGGCGTTTCCGATGTCGGACTGCTTTACGGCGCAGGACTGTTTGAGACCATGCGCTGTCATAAAGGCGTGGTCTTTCGGCTCAACGACCATCTTGACAGGCTCTGTGCCGGCTGCGAAAAGCTCAATATCAAAATCGGCTATGACAGACAATATCTGGCCTCTGCAATTTATGAAACTCTTTCTGCCAACAGTCTTACCGAGGCCAGAATAAGATTGACGCTTACCGGCGGCAATGTAAATGCCGAGCCTAAAATTCCCTGTCTGTTAATCACTGCGACGAATTTCGAGCCTTATCCGCAGGGCGTTTATGACAAAGGTGTGGTTGTTGTGATAAGCGATTATAAGCAAAATCCTTCCGACCCTCTTTGCGGCCACAAGACCACGTGCTATTGGGCCAGACTTTTGGCTCTTGAGAATGCCCGGCGTTTGCGGGCAGCCGAGTCGCTGTGGTTCACGACCGGCAATCACCTGGCGGAAGGTTCGATAAGCAATGTCTTTATCGTAAAGAATAACAGGCTTTATACCCCGCCGCTGAATACGCCGGTACTGCCCGGCATTGCCCGGAAGACCGTCTGTGAGCTGGCCGGGGAAAATAACATTGAACTTGTCCAGCAGCCGATTAATGTTAACGAATTGCTTGCGGCTGATGAGGTGTTTTTGACAAATGTTATAATGGAGCTTATGCCGGTTGTGGCAATTGAAGCCCATACCGTCGGCGATGGAAAAGTCGGACCAATGACCAAACGCCTGCGAGGGCTGTATATTGATTTTATGAACAGGGTATAGGCATTTAGCATTTAACATTTAACTTTTAACATTTAAGATTGTATATTGTTTAGCCGCCGTCGCTGCGACGGCGTATTCGTTAGTCCCCCCGATTTATTCGGGGGGTTTCTTTACCGCAATTTTCATGGTACAATTATTCGCGAGGTTCCTTCAGAGCCGCGAATGTAAATGAGTGGTAAAACTTATGACAAAAATATCAAATATTTCGGAAGTTCTTGAGAGGCTCTGGCCGAAAAAGCTGGCACAGGAGTGGGATAATGTCGGCCTGCTCGTCGGAAATGCCAAGATGTCGGTTCGCAAGGCGCTGCTGGCGATAGATATTACCGGCGATGTCGTGGCTGAAGCACGTCGGCTTGGCGTTCAGATGATAATCAGTTATCATCCCGTGATATGGGACGGGCTTAAGAATATAACTGCCGACGGTGCAGGCTCAATTATCTATGAGCTTATCAGGGCGAATATCGCGGTGTATTCGATTCACACCTCGCTTGACACCGCCGCCGGAGGCGTTAATGACGGCCTTGCCGATGCGCTTGGCATTGTTAATGCCGAGGCGATAGGCGATTTTGTGCAAAATCCGTATGGCGAAGTTTTTAAGCTGGTGGTTTTTGTGCCTGCCGGTTCGCTGGAAAAGGTCTCGAAAGCGATTTTTAAGGCCGGTGCAGGGCATATTGGAAATTACAGCGATTGCGGTTTTGCTGCCGGCGGTACGGGCAGCTTCAAGCCTTTGAAGGGGTCAAATCCCTCGATTGGCGCTCATGGCCGCATTGAGAAGGTTTCCGAGATGCGTTTTGAAACAATTGTTCCTGCTGAAAAACTTGACAATGTGATAAAAGCGATTCATACTGCTCATCCCTATGAAGAACCTGCATTCGATGTGATAAAATTGAGCAATCCTGCCGGGCAGTATGGGCTTGGCAGAATGGGACTGCTTGCAGAGCCTGCCGGCGTTGAACAGGTTATAAGGCGGGTCAAAAAAGTTCTTGGCTGTAAATATGTCGGCATTGTCGGGCAGGCAAGACGCATAGTGAGAAAAGCCGCCGTTTGCGCGGGATCCTGCGGCAGGATAATAAATCGCGTAATCGATGCAGGCTGTGATTTATATCTTACAGGCGAAATTAAGCATCATCAGGCCGTTGCCGCAGCCGAACGGGGGTTGACCTGCCTGTGTCTTAGCCACAGCAATTCCGAGCGGTTTATATTACGGATGATGATTAAAAACTTGAATAATGTTTTGCCGCGGGTAAAATTTATCATCAGCAAAGAGGATAAGGACCCCTTTGTATGGAAGACAATATGAGCTATCAGAACAGCGATGAACAACCAATAACCGAACAGGAACAACCCGAACAGTATGATATTGCCGATGAGCAGGCCGGGCAGCCGCGTCCGCCGATGCCCGCAGAACTGGTTTGTGAGGACGGTGCGGTGAGCGTTGAATCGGTAATTGAGGCGGTTTTGTTCGCAAGCGACGAGCCTGTCTCCGCGGCCAGGCTGATATCGGTGATTGAAGCAGGCGATGTAAGGCAGATTCGCCAGGCTGTGGAAAAGCTGAATCACAAATATGAAACTGCCGGCTGTTCGTTTCGTATCGAGCAGATTGCCGGAGGCTATCAGATGATGACTTTGCCGCTTTATAATGTCTGGCTGCGCAAATTGATGAGGGTGCGCACCGACAACAAGCTTAGTCAGGCGGCAATGGAGACCCTGGCGATAGTTGCCTATAAGCAGCCGATAATCCGGGCGGATATTGAAGCGATTCGCGGCGTTGCAAGCGGCGAAATTTTAAGGTCGCTGATGTATAAAGGTCTGGTGAAGATTGCCGGAAGGGCCGAGGTTGTCGGGAGACCGATGCTCTATGGCACGACCCGTAAATTTCTTGAAATTTTCGGCCTGAACAGTCTCAAAGATTTACCTTCGGTTGAAGAGCTTAAACAGCCGCAGGTTTAACATTGCGCGTTGTTTAACCCGACGTCGTAAATATAAACGGCTGCGAATTAATCTGAAATTTACGATTAAACTCTTGTTTGCATCGAAAAATTACCATATCTCAAATATATCGTTCTGCCGAGAAAATGGGGCAAGCAGCGGACATTAGAAAATTGGTTATTTGCCGACACGGCAAAAGCGTCAAAATCCGCACCGGAGGTTTACAAAAAATTTCTTGTTTATACCGGCAGGAACGATTAAAAGGTAGTTTTAACGTTTTTGTAAATGAAATGATGCGCTGAACGGATTACGCCGGTTTTGGGTCTTCAGGCCGGGAGTTACTTTTTTTACGGGAGTTTTTTGTGAGTGCAAGCAGCGAAATTGAACAGGGCTTGAAATTTAAGCCGAAATTTGACGACAAAGGCTTGATTACTGCCATAAGTCAGGACGCCAAAACCGGCGAAATCCTGATGGTAGCATTTATGAACGACGAGGCATTACGTCTTACAATCCAGACCGGGAATGCGGTGTTTTTCAGCCGCAGCCGCGGTAAGCTCTGGAAAAAAGGCGAACAGTCCGGCCATTTCCAGAAAGTCAAACAGATACTTGTTGACTGCGACCAGGATTGTCTGGTCTTGAAAGTTGATGTTGACCAGGGTCAGTGCCATGTCGGCTATCACAGCTGTTTTTACCGCAGGGTGAAAGATAATGAAAATCTCGAATTAGTCGCACAAAAGGTTTACGACCCGGACGCGGCATATAAGAAGAAATAAAATTCAATACTACAGCGCAAGGGTGAAAGAGGGGAGTCGAACCCCCGACCCTCAGAACCACAATCTGATGCTCTAACCAACTGAGCTACTTTCACCATAAATGTAACATTTTAGCCGAATGCGTAAAAAAGGGTACAGGCACGTCTTGCGGCGTAAAAACGCCGCTGCGCCTGTGCCAGTCCCCATTTTCCCGCATTACCAAACATACGGCTAAAATGTTGCCCATAAATTAAAAAGGTGCGGCGGAAAGCCCGACGCACCTTCTATTCTATTGCCTTAACAGGCCAATGTCAACCATCGGTAAAAAGGCCTATTTAGTCTTCTTTTTGGCCGACTTTTTTGCCTTTTTTATTGCGGGCTTCGCCTTGCCGAGATTTTCGCTTATCACCGCTTGTGCCGCTGCCAAACGGGCTATCGGTACTCTATATGGCGAACAGGAAACATAATTCATACCCACTCTGTGGCAGAATTTTACGCTGGCAGCCTCGCCGCCGTGTTCGCCGCAGATGCCTACTTTGAGGTCTTTTCGGGTACTGCGGCCTTTTTCAATGCCCATTTTCACGAGCATACCGACGCCGTCCTGGTCTAAACTCTGGAACGGGTCGTGCTTAAAGATACCCTTGCCGCCGTCCTTTTCGCTGGCGACGTAAATCGGCAGGAATCGGCCTGCGTCGTCACGAGAAAGCCCCAGTGTCATTTGAGTAAGGTCGTTAGTGCCGAAACTGAAGAACTCTGCAACTTCGGCTATCTGGTCTGCCAGCAGTGCGGCACGCGGAATCTCAATCATTGTGCCTATCATATATTTTACCTTTATCCCGGCAGCCTTAATCAGCCCGTCAGCCAGCGCACGAGCCTGGTCAGCCTGTATTGCAAGTTCTTTTTTGTCGATTGTAAGCGGAATCATAATTTCCGGCAGTACCTTAATTCCCGCTTTGGCACAGGCAATGGCAGCCTTGATAATGGCCGTTACCTGCATATCCAAAATTTCAGGATAAGTAATGCAAAGACGGCAGCCGCGATGGCCGAGCATCGGATTGGCCTCGTGGAGCTGTTCGCAGCGGTGCTTAATCTTTTCGGGGCTGATGCCTGTTACCTGGCTGAGCTTATGTACGCCGGCATCGTCCTTAGGTGTGAACTCATGCAGCGGCGGGTCGATAAGGCGAATCGTAACGGGCTTGTTATTCATCGCTTTGAAAATGCCTTCGAAATCGCTCTGCTGGAACGGCAGTAATTTTGCCAACGCGGCCTTGCGAGCCTCGACGGTTTCTGCCACAATCATTTCCTGTATGGCCAAACGGCGTTCTTCGGTATCGAAGAACATATGTTCCGTACGGCAAAGGCCAATGCCTTCGGCGCCCATTTTAATTGCGTTTTCCGCGTCGTAAGGCGTATCGGCATTTGTGCGAACTTTAAGCCTTCTAAGTTCATCGCACCATTTCATCAGAGTTTGATAGGCAGGTGGCTGCTCAGGCAGTTTTAGTGGAAGTTTGCCGAGATAAACATCGCCCGTATTGCCGTCAAGAGTAAGAAAATCGCCCTGTTTGACAATCTTATCGCCGACTTTCATACTCTCTGTTTCATAATCAATATTCAGCGCCTCGCAGCCGACAATGCAGCACTTACCCCAGCCGCGTGCAACAACTGCTGCGTGGCTGGTTTTGCCGCCGGTCGCAGTTAGAATGCCGCTGGCAGCGTGCATGCCGCCGACGTCTTCAGGACTGGTCTCTTTACGTACAAGCAAAACTTTTTGCCCCAGTTCGGCCATTTCCTCTGCATCGGCTGCGGTGAATGCTACCTGGCCGGTTGCTGCACCGGGAACGGCGTTAATGCCGCTGGCTAATTTTGTCGCGCTTTTGGCAGTCTGCGCGTCAAGTTGCGGATAGAACAATCGCTCAATATCTTCCGGCGTGATGCGGGCTATCGCCTCTTGTTTGGTTAAAAGTCCTTCCTTTACCATATCAACTGCGATTCTGAATACTGCCGGTGCGGTACGTTTGCCGGTACGGCACTGGAGCATGAAAAGTTTTTCCTCCTGCACCGTAAATTCAAGGTCCTGCATATCCTTGTAATGTTTTTCAAGATGTACGCGCACGTCGCAAAGCTGTTTATACGCCTTCGGCAGCAATTTGCCGAGTTCGGCCAGTTTCATCGGAGTGCGAATGCCTGCCACTACATCTTCGCCCTGAGCATTTATAAGGCAGTCGCCGTAGAAGACGTTTTCGCCGGTATTGGGGTCGCGGGTGAAGCAAACGCCGGTGCCGGAGTGGTCGCCCATATTTCCGAAAACCATTGTTTGCACATTAACAGCCGTGCCTTTGAGATTGCTGATTTTTTCAACGCGACGGTAAGTAACCGCCTTGTCGGCTTCCCAACTGTTGAACACCGCACCGATAGCGCCCCACAGCTGCTCATACGGGTCCTGCGGGAAGGGTTGGCCTTTCATATTATCAGAATAAAATTTCTTAAACTGCTCACAAAGTTCTTTTAGGGCCTCTGCGTTAAGTTCCGGGTCGGTTTTTACGCCGGCCTTTTTCTTGGCCTGGTGCAGTATTTCTTCCATAGGCTCTTTGGAAAGCCCCATTGCTGTTGTGCTGTACATCTGAATGAATCTGCGGTATGCATCATAAGCAAAGCGGGGGTTATTGGTTTTTTTTGCCAGCCCCTCGACTGCTTTGTCGTTAAGACCGAGGTTCAATATCGTTTCCATCATACCCGGCATGGAACGGGCGGCGCCGGAACGTACGGAAACCAAAAGCGGGTCATTCACGTCGCTGAACTTTTTGCCCATCGCCTTTTCGACTTTGGCCATATTTTCCATGACCTGTTTTTTGAGTTCCGCCGAGAGTTTTCTGTCGTGCCTGTAATAATCTTCGCAATTTTGAACGGAAATAGTAAAGCCCGGAGGTACCGGCAGGCCTGCTGCGGTCATATCTGCAAGACCTGCTCCTTTGCCGCCGAGAATCATCCGACGCTCCGCATCGGTTTTGGCAACCCTTATACCTTCCGCTTTACCACCGCCAAAGTAAAAGACCAGTTTTTCAGCCTTAGCCATTTTGCAAATCTCCTAACAATAATATATTTGAATAACCGTTTTGGGGTTTATACGCCAGCCATTCGCGGGATGCTGTTAAAGGCCGTTAAGTATATAACAGCAGCGGATAACTGTCAATTCAAAAGAAAATTAAATTGAAAATGCGGATTTTACCGATTACATTGATTTTTATAACCACAGACTGCACGGATTGCACAGACTAACATAAATTTTTCAGGGTATGGTTTGGATCCGCGGCCAGGCCTGCGGACTGACAGGACGGCATAAATTTGTTTTTTGAAATTCATTCGTGCCGCAGTATGAATGAAGGGCTGTGGAATTTTTTTAAGGAGTTGAAGAGTATGGCTTATACAATTGGTTTAGACTACGGCACAAATTCTCTGCGTTGCCTTATCGTGGATGTCCGGGACGGCAGAGAACTGGCCGCAGAGATATATCAATACCCCAGCGGAGATTCAGGTATCCTGCTGGATAACGGCAATCACAATATCGCCAGGCAAAATCCGGCCGACTATCTGAAAGGTCTGCAGGCAGCAATACCTGCTGCCGTAAAAGCGGCTCGAAAAGCGGACAAAAAATTTTCTGCGGATAAAATCATCGGTATCGGAGTAGATACTACCGGCTCAACTCCGATTCCGGTTGACATAGACGGCATTCCGCTTGCGCTGAAAAAAGAATTCAAAGGCAGCCTCAACGCTTATGCCTGGCTCTGGAAAGACCACAGCGGTCATGCCGAAGCGGCCGAAATAACCGAACTGGCAAAAAAACACAGGCCGCAGTATCTCACAAAATGCGGCGGCACATACTCATCGGAGTGGTTCTTCAGCAAAATTCTTCACTGCCTTCGTACAGACAAAAAGGTCTTTGACGCCGCATATACGTGGGTTGAACACTGCGACTATATGACCGGCCTTCTGACAGGCACAGGCAATCCCAAAACAATCAGGCGATGCCGGTGCGCCGCAGGTCACAAGGCGATGTTCAGCGATTCGTGGGGCGGATATCCCGATAAAAAATTCCTGTCGATGTTATCTTTGAAACTGGCTGCTTTGCACGACACATTAGGCAGCCGGACATATACAATTGATACTCCGGCAGGTTATTTGTGCAGACAGTGGGCTGAAAAACTGGGACTGCCTGATGGAATTGCCGTTGCAATGGGGGCTTTTGATGCGCATTTAGGAGCGGTGGGTTCGGGCATAAAGGAAGGCACGCTTGTCAAGATAATCGGCACAAGCACCTGTGATATGGCCGTTGCGCCGAACACAGAAAAGCTGCCGGATATTCCCGGAATCTGCGGTATTGTTGACGGTTCTATTCTGCCGGGTTTTTGGGGACTGGAAGCCGGGCAGTCGGCGGTCGGGGATATTTTTAACTGGTTTGTCAATTACATCCAACCGGGCGGCAAAAACAGCGGCTCGCATGCCGAACTTACGAAAAAAGCGGCGAAACTGAAGCCCGGCCGGTCGGGGCTGCTTGCCCTCGACTGGAATAACGGCAACAGGACAATTCTTGTTGACCAGCGGCTCACGGGCCTTTTGGTCGGTCAGACCCTGCACACCAGGCCGGAAGAAATCTATCGAGCCTTGATTGAAGCCACTGCCTTTGGGGCATTGATGATTATAAACCGCTTTGAGGAATACGGCGTTAAAATCAAAGAAGTGGTAAACTGCGGCGGGATTGCCGAGAAAAATCCGCTGCTGATGCAGATTTATGCCGATGTTCTCGGCAGAGAGATGAAGGTCTCCCGTTCTGCACAGAGCTGTGCGCTTGGCAGTGCAATAGCGGCTGCGATAGCATCAGGATTTTATAAGAATTTCTCCGATGCCCGGCAGAGGATGTGCGGTCTTAAGGCCGGGATATATAAGCCCGATAAAAATGCCCGGAGGGTTTACAAGCAGCTTTACGCTGTTTATAAAAAACTGCACGACTGTTTCGGCATCAGTTCCGTCCGGGCCGATATATCCGGTGTAATGAAACAGCTTCTTAATATTAGGGAGCGAGCGAACGTCTGAAAAGTAAAAAACAGCTTTGCAATAATCCAAAATCTAAAATCCAAAATCCAAAATCTAAAATTTCTTCACAGCCAGCCGGTTGCTTTGGCAAGCAGTTTTACGTAATAGATATAATTTTGCCATGAAACATCGCTCGGCACGCCGTGGTCGCATCCGGGAATGAATCCGCCGCTGTCGATTACCGGCCTGATTCGGTCTATTTCCTTTTCTATTACGCTGCCGCCCGCGGCCATTGCACGTTTATCTACGCCGCCTCGATAAGCCATATTTTTGCCGAATTTCCGGCGGAATTCCACAATATCGTTTCCCGCGGCGACTTCAATGGGATCGCAAACGTTTATGCCCGCCTCAATCCATATCGGAATCAGCTCGCCAATATAACCGTCGGAGTCCATCGCGTAAATCGGACAGCCTGCCGAACGGACCAACTGTCCCCAGCGGCGATAGACAGGCAGAAGAAATTTTCTCGTCATTTCAGGCGATATCATCGAAAAGCATTTGAAGGCCATATCTTCGGATAAATGTATGCAATCAGGAATTATATAGCTGAAAGTTTTTTGCAGCAGGGCGGCTATGTGTTCCTGCCAGAACTCAATCATTTCCTCGACAAAAGCAGGGTCGTCATGAAACATCATACAAAGATTTTCAAAACCCAGCCATTCGCGCAATTGCCAGAAAGGCCCTGAAAAATTGATTTCAACCGGCCAGGTGCGATTACGCAGTTCCTCTGCAATTTTGGCGGCATCGGCGTCAAATCTGGAAGGGTCATTGCAGTCATAGCGTTTTTTCATATCATTCCAGTCGGCCCTTGACTCCACCGGACATTTTATCCACCGGCGGGTTACGAAGTCTATCGCATTGCGCAGATATTCGATTGTGTATTCATTGCTGATTTCGCAGATATTGCCCTTCCAGTCCTGGACTATCTGGGAGCGGGGGCCTCTTGAGATTACTTTTTCCTCAAACTGTGGTATCATTCGCTCATTGACTGAAAAGCCCCGGCCGGGTTTGTCCCACGGCAGCGTACCGCCTGCCTGACGATAAGCGTATTCATTGATGTCGGACGGGGCAATATTTTCGGGCAGTCCCTGAGAATGCCAGGCCTGGCGGGTGGATTTGCGGCCGCCGCCGGGAGACAGCGGGATACGGTCTGTTTTTTGAAAAAGTAATGTACTTAAAAACCTTTCTCTGACATTCATATACTGCCTGCCTTAAATTTAATTTATTTGAGTTTTAAGCCCTGATAAAGTATAATTTTACCAGATATTTTAATAAGAAAAATGGACAAAATACGCAAATATATGGACAAAAAAACCACGAATTCCATACCTGTTTATTATGAACAGAAGTTTCGCACGCCCCTGAAAAACGAAAAGGCAATGGGTCTGTGGATAGACCGTATCGGGGCGAGACGGGACTATGAGGATACTTTGCGCATGCGGGTGCTTGGACAATACGCTGCGGTGTATGTCGAATCTGGAAACGGCTGGTTTGTCTCGCCGCAGACAGGCAAAATCACATTAAAGGCCGGACAGGTGTTCTTTATTTTTCCGCAGGAACCTTGCTGTTATCGTCCTGTGAAAAACTGGTTTCAGCGGTGGATAGTATGGAGCGGCCCTGAATCACAAACTCTGGAAAATCTCGGATATATAAGTAAAAATCGCAGAATAATCAATCATGCCGGGGGAATATTTGTTCCGGCTTTTGAGAAACTCTCGGCTGTAATGCACAGGGAAGATGCGGCAGCTGTTCTCGAAAGGAAAACTGTTTTGCTTGAGATGTTGCTTGGGTTGTTGAAAGCCGCAGAATCCGACGGCTTTATTCGCAAAAGCGCTGACCCGATGCAAAAAGCTGTTGAGATGATAATGGCCGAAGCGGATAATATGCCTGAAAGCCCGGCGATTGCCCGCCGGCTGCATATCAGCACCACTCATTTCCGCCGTCTTTTCAGGAAATATACAGGCAGCAGTCCGACTCAGTTTCATCGTTCCCTGCAAATAACGCGAGCCAAACAAATGCTTTCATCAGGAATGACAATTAAGCAAACTGCCGGTCTGCTTGGCTATAAAGACGTATTTTATTTTATGCGGATTTTCAAAAAAACCACCGGCCTGCCGCCCGGCAAATTCATCCGTTCCGCTTTATAAGCTGCTCATACAAATCGCGCAGAACAAAACTACTCAGGACAGCAGATTGTTGTAGAGGTGCAAATCAGCCATCAGAACAAACAGCCGCATTCACAAAAACGACTGTTTGCCCTGATGGATATTTCTGATTGTAAATTTATGATGATTTAGTCGTCAAATGAACGAGAAGGCCTGTCGTTTCGACCGCCGCTGAAACCACCGCGTCCGCCGCCGAAGCCGCCGCGTCCACGTCCGCCGCTGAAACCACCGCGTCCGCCGCCTCGCCTGCCGCCTTCTTCACGCGGCTTGGCTTCGTTCACGACAATTGTGCGACCGCTGATGTCCTTGCCGTTCAGGGCGGCAATAGCGGCCTGAGCCTGGTCGTCGTTGGCCATTTCAACAAAGCCGAATCCACGGCTGCGACCTGTCTGCTTGTCGCTGATTACACTTACGCTTGTTACCTCGCCGTGCTGCGTGAACATATTGCGCAGCTCTTCTTCAGTAACACTGAAACTCATGTTGCCCACATAAATTTTCTTTGCCACAAATACATCTCCAAAAATATCTTATGCCGAAGACCCAAAGTTTTTCTTTCGGGGTCGCATCGAAAGTGGATTCGCACTCAAACCCACAACGGCCATTCACAAAACAGCCGTATTTGTCCGCACATACGGAAACAATTAACCCAATATTCTACCTTTTTTTTTACAAAGGTCAATCACAATATTTTATTTATCAGCCAGGCAAGACCAAAAAAACAATTATTATAGGAATATAAGGGTTGTTAATATCCAATAATCTTTTTAAAATCTTATTTTCCGGCCATTTTTTTTAGATATATTTGAAGAATGGTTATATCGGAAGGCGTTATACCGCCGATTCGGCCTGCCTGGCCGAGGGTGGCCGGTTTTATATCCATAAGTTTTTCCTTTGCCTCGGCTCGCAAATGGGGTATTAAGCTGTAATCAATATTGGCCGGCAGTTTAATATTTTCCAGTTTCTTAAAGGCGGCAACCAGCCTGTCCTGTTTTTCAAGATAACCCTGGTATTTTGCGTCGTACATAGTTGTTTCAATAACTCTTTGCGGCAGGTTCAGTTGTT
>DYLR01000033.1 GCA_020721975.1 Blastopirellula marina
ATGGCTCCTACGGAAATTCTAATCACACAGCACTATCACAATATCCTCAAATTTCTCGACGGCAGCGAAGTAAAAACCGAACTCATCACCGGCGGATTAAGCGGCACGAAACGTAAATCCGTTCTCGAAAATATCAGGCAGGGCAAAACAAATATCATTCTCGGCACGGTAGCTTTGCTGCAGGAAGATATTCAATTCAAAAATGCCGGTCTTGTGATTATCGACGAGCAGCACAAGTTCGGCGTTCATCAAAAAGCGCAGCTTCGCAGGGATGCAGCCGTGCATTGTCTTGTAATGACCGCAACTCCGATTCCAAGAACTCTGGCAATGACTTATTTTGGCGACCTTGACCTGTCCGTGATTGAACACTGTCCGCCCGGCAGGGGCAAGGTGATTACCCGTCTTGTAAGTCCGCACGACAGGCCTAAAGCGTGGCAGTGGATAAAAGAACGGCTTCAGGCGAAAAAACAGGCGTATTTCGTATATCCGCGAATTGTCAACAGCGATGAAAACCCCGATATAAAAGCCGCTACACAGGAATATGAGTTGCTCAGCAAAAAGGTTTTTCCGCAATATAACGTGGCTTTGCTTCACGGCCAAATGCCGCAAGCGCGAAAAGACGCGATAATGGCTGATTTTCGCAGCGGCAAAATAGATGTGCTGGTAACGACAGTAGTGATAGAAGTCGGCGTGGATGTGCCGAATGCGACAATTATGGTAATAGAAGGTGCAGAGCGATTCGGTCTTGCGCAGCTGCATCAGCTCCGCGGCAGAATCGGACGCGGACAAAGCAATTCATACTGCCTTTTATTTGCGGAAAATGAAAGCGACATCGCTGCCCGCAGGCTCGATATAATGACCCGGAGCAACGACGGTTTTGTTATTGCCGAGGAAGATTTGGCCATTCGCGGACCCGGCGAGATACTTAGCGCCCGCCAGCATGGTTTGCCCGATTTCAAAATCGCCGATATTGCAGGAGATGTCGATTTGCTGCGGCTGGCAAGGCAGGATGCCTTTAAACTCGTCGCCGAAGATCCGATTCTTCAGCAGGCCAACCATAAAAATATCCGTACGGAAATATTGAAAAAATTCGGCCGGTCTCTCGGTCTTATTGACGTGGCATAAAATAAATTACAGGGTCTGCAAAAATATCGTCCGATTTGATTGGAGAATGATATGAAAAAACATTTTTCCCGCAGGAGTTTCCTGCAAACCGCCGCAGCCGCGGCCGCCGGTCTTGCACTGGCTAAACCCGGGTATATCACAGCCGCCGCGGAAAAACCCGCTGCAAAGGCCAAAAAACGTGTCCTGCGTTTTTGTCATCTCAGCGACATACATCTTTACGACCAGCGACAGGCCGCAAAGGGACTGGCAAAGGCTCTTGAGCATGTCAACCGCCAGTCGCCTAAGCCGGATATGATAATTACCGGCGGCGATAATATCTTTGATGCCTATTCCTCAACCGAACAGAGCGTAAAAGCACAATTCGAACTGCTCAAAAAAGTAATGAAGGACAACACCGACATATATACGAAATACTGCCTTGGCAATCACGACATCTGGGGCTGGGACAAAAACAACAGCAAAACCAGCGGCGAAGAAGGCGGGTGGGGATACGCCTGGGCAGCAATGGAACTGGAGCTCGACGACGGACCTTATTATTCTTTTGACGCCGGCGGCTGGCGTTTTGCAATTCTTAACAGCACGTTTGCGCATCCGTATCGCGAAGGACAGTATATCGGCAGACTTGACGAAAAGCAATTCGCCTGGCTCAAAGGGCTTATCGAAGGCACGCCCCAAGACATGCCTGTGCTGATTATTTCGCATATACCGATTTTGACGGCATGTGATTATGAAAAAATCCGCAGTGAAAAATCCGAGCCGGTTGATATCGTGATTTCGGGAAGTGCAATTCACGTTGACGGGCCGCCGCTGTTGAGACTTTTTAACGAGCAGGGCGCGAAGGTCAAACTCTGCCTCAGCGGCCATCACCACCGTGTTGACAGAATTGATTATATGGATGTAATATATATTTGCGACGGTGCGGTAAGCGGCGCATGGTGGAAAGGCCCTAATAAAGACTGCGATGAAGGATACGGGCTGATAGATTTGTACAGTGACGGCACATTTGAACATCAGTATGTCCAATTCGGCTGGACGGCAGGTATATGAGGACAGACTATGTAAATAAAACCTGGTTTGCCCCAGTTTTGATGTTTGTTATAACTGCTGTGTGCAGCACGGTTCTTCTGGGCATATCCGTTTATACCAGGCCGAGAGTCTTAATAAACGAAAAACTTATGTTCCAAAGAGCCGTTGTTTCGGTAATTCCATCCGTTGATTTGAAATCCCTCCGGGCAGAAGAAATCAACAGATTTTTTAACGGCCTTGAACCGCCTGACGAACAAAACGGAAACGCCTATGTTTATATGCAAAACGGCAAAATAGCCGCTTATGCCCTGTCGTTCGAGGGACAGGGGTTTTGGGCGCCCATAAAAGGAGTAATCGGCGTATTTGCCGACGGAAAAACCGTTAGCAGCGTGATTTTTTATGAACAAAATGAAACGCCCGGCCTCGGCGCGCAGATAACATCCGCAGGTTTTCGGGAACAGTTCAAAAACAAAACGCTCGGTTCAGAAATGCCGATTTCGATAAAACGCACAGGCGAAACGCTCGACCAAAGCAGCGTATACGCCGTTACGGGTGCAACGCAGACAAGCACAAGACTTGAAAAAATAATCAACGACGCGGTAAACCGATGGCGTTCAAAATTGAAATGATTCTGGAGATGGAATTTCCGGCGGAATAAAATCATTTTCCATGGACCGGCAGGCTAAAGATACACCGTCGTGCCGGCGGCTTTTAAACAAAGAAAACATCCGATTACGCAAATCCAACATCCAAAAAATAAATCCGAAGTACGAAATCCGAAACAAATCCAAAATCCAAAATCTAAAATCTAAAATTCAATAACCAACATCTTTGCGAAACGGTTGTTTGATTATTGAAAATTGGTTATTGGATGTTCATATTCCTATACCCTACACCCTACACCCTATACCCTAAACTTTATCTCTGACTGGAATCCGGGGTTTTTTCTGCCAGCAATTTTATTATCGTTTCTGCAACGTTCTTTGACGCTTTTTTTTCTGCCAAAGGTGCCACAAGTGCGGCAAGTGTTCTGCTGGTATCCTTGAGACAGTCGATACTGCCGAGAATTTCAAGGCACTTGTCTGCAATCGGCTCAATGCTCGTGAAATAAGGCATAAATTCCGGCACAATTTCGCAGGCAGCTAAAATGTTAGGCAGCGACAAAAATTTCGTCCGCACAAGCCACCTGCCCGCCAGATGCCACAAAATCGGGCTGGTCTGATACATTATCACCATCGGGCAGCCCGCAGCGGCCACCTGCAATGTAACCGACCCGCTGGCAACAACAGCAAAATCGCACTGCCCGGCAGTGGCAATGGCCGAATCTGCGCTGTATTGACATTCAAAGCCCGGTATCTGCGATGCAGCCAAATCGGCCATAATTTTTTCGTCTGCTGCGACGGTAATAAATTTTACGCCAGGCAGTTGCGTTTTGATTCTTAAAGCAATCTGCTGCATAGGCCGCCAAAGACTATGCAGTTCAGCCGGTCTTGAGCCGGGCAGTATAGCAATTTTGGCGTTTGCAGGCTCAAAACCCGAATAATTTTTGGGTCTGATATCGGCAGGGTTGATATCTTCGAGCAGCGGCGAGCCGACAAATTCGCATTTTAGGCCGCGGTCGCCGAACCATTTCGGCTCAAACGGCAATACGCAGGCCATCGGGCCGGTGCAAAGGCGTTTGAGTTTGTGTATTCTCCACGACGCCCATGCCCACAATTGCGGAGCGACATAAAACAGGGTTTTGATATTGTTTTTTTTGGCGGCCTTTGCAACGTGAAAATTAAAGCTCGGCGAATCGGCCACGACAACCAAATCTGGCGTATTATCCCGCAGATACCGGCTTATTTTGTGAATGAGCCTGAAATAATATCCCGTCTTGCCGAAGGCTTTGTACGTCATTGCAGAGTGTGCGAGAGGATTTTCAATAATCCGGCAGCCCGCCGACCGCATACGCTCCCCGCCAACGCCGACAAAATCGATATTGTCAACTTTTTCTTTGAGTGTCTTAACCAGCCCTGCACAGAGCCTGTCGCCGCTTGCCTCCGCAGCGGAAAAGAAAATTTCTTTTCGTTTGTAAGCAGTCATATTTTTTTAACCCTGCGAATCCTTCAACAATGTTCAGGACAGGTGAATCGCGATAAATAAACCCGCCGAATAAATCGACAGGCTAACTATACCCTATAACAAATCCGTGTTAATCCGCGGTTTCAGAAATTGTAAAATTATGGCGCAGGCAGTTTTCGTATTCTCGCCATTTCTACCGCCATTCGTATGGCCGCTTTTGCGCCTGATTCATTGGCGATTCCCTTTCCGGCAATGTCAAATGCCGTGCCGTGTGCCGGAGAAGTTCTGATAATCGGAATGCCTATTGTAATATTCACAGCGTCTTCCCATGCCAGCATTTTCACGGGTATCATTCCCTGGTCGTGATACATTGCCACTACGCCGTCAAATTCGCCGCGAACAGTTCTGACAAAGACCGTATCGGCCGGATACGGCCCGGAGCAGTTTATCCCCTGTTCCTGTGCAATAAGTATCGCCGGGGCGATTATCCGCTGTTCCTCATCGCCGAATTGTCCGTCCTCGCCGGCGTGCGGATTGAGCGCCGCAACTGCTATGCGGGGCCTGTTAATGCCGAAATATTTCTTCAGTGCGTCATTAAGCAAATCGATGGGTTCATATACGCAGCCAATAGTAAATTTATTTCGCACATCAAACAGCGCTTCGTGAATTGTTGCCAGGGCAAGTTTGAGCGGTCCGGCGGCAAACATCATTGCCTTGCGGGGACTTTTAGTCAGGGACTGGAGCATTTCGGTGTGTCCGGGCCATTCCGCCCCGGCCAGATGCCAGCTTTGTTTGCTTATGGGCATTGTAACAACTGCGTCGATAATGCCGTCCATAGCCGCTTGCACGGCGTCAATACAGAATCGCAGTGACGCTTCGCCCCCGATTCTGCTGGGGGCGTGAATCCCGCCCGGTACCGGATAGTCGTCATAATCGGCCACCATTATATTGTGCGGGTAGTTGCGATTGAGTTTTTCATGCTGATGGCGACCCCAGAAAATGTCTTTTTCTGCCATATCCGCGGCATATTCAAGCTGTTCGTCCATACCAAAAATGATAAACCTGGCCGAACGGCGCAGCAGCGGGTCCGACAAGGCCTTTATAATAACCTCAGGCCCTATACCTGCCGGGTCGCCCATTGTTATGCCTATGACAAGCTGATTTTCGAGCGGATTATATCTTTTATTATTGTTCAAATTCTGTTCCGGTCGCTATTACAGTAAATTTAGCACAGAAATATACACCATCCGCATCCAAAACGCACGAAAAATGCTGCCGCCCTAAATATTCATTTATTCCCGTGAAATGCCCGGCGGATGCATTGTCTTTTCTCAAATTGTTTTGTCCGTTTCGACCAGATTGTGATATAATCAATAACCAAATTTTCAGTAAACTAATAATCATTTTGCGGACAGATTGGTTTGAATATTGATTACTAACTGGATGTTGTGTTATTGGATGTTGGATGTTTATATCCCTCTTTATTACTGAACAGGTTATAAAATTTTTCAAATCGTAAGTTATGGCTCCTCTGATAATATCGGTATTTGCGGTTAGCTTTATCTCGGCTGTGCTGGCCGGCGGACTGGCAGTGTCAAAGGTCGTGTTTTTCAGCTACGGCCTGTGTAAAATAAAAATCAACGACAAAAAAGAGCTTACCGTACAGGGCGGCCAAACGCTTCTTTCAGCGCTGACCGCCGAAAAATTTTTCATCCCAAGCGCATGCGGCGGCAAGGCGACCTGCGGCCTGTGCAAGGTAAAGGTTATCAACGGCGCAGGCGAACCGCTGCCGACGGAAGAGCCGTTCCTGAGCAAAGAGGAAATAAAAGATAATATCCGCCTTTCCTGCCAGATTAAAATTCGCAATGACATCAGCATTCAGATTCCGGAGTACTTGTTCAATATAAAAGAATACACTGCACGTGTGGCCGATATGAGAGACCTCACTTATGACATAAAACAATTCCGTCTTGAGTTAATTTCTCCTGCTGAAATTGCTTACACGCCCGGCCAGTATATTCAGCTTTATGTGCCGCCCTATCCCGAAAGCGAAGGCGAAATATATCGGGCGTATTCAATCTCCAGCGACCCTGCGGAAAAAAAAGCAATTGAGCTTGTAATTCGTTTTGTGCCGGGCGGAATCTGCACGACGTGGTGCTTTAAATATTTAAGGCCTGGCGACGAAGTAAAATTCAACGGGCCTTATGGCGAATTTCATTTGAGCAATACGGATACGCCGATGATTTTCATTGCCGGCGGCAGCGGTATGGCCCCGATGAAGTGCCTGCTGCATCAGATGGTCAACACTAATAATCAGCGAAAGTGTGTTTATTTCTTCGGCGGTAATACGGAAAAAGATTTGTTTTATCTTGAGCTGATGAAGGATTTTGAAAGCAGGCTGCCAAACTTTAAGTTTGTTCCTGTTGTGTCAGGACCGCAGGCCGGCTGGTCGGGTCAAACCGGCCTTGTAACCGAAGCTGTAACACGGCAGTTTAACGACCTTAAAGGCTGGGAAGGTTATTTGTGCGGCTCGCCGGGACTGATAAACGCCTGTATAAAAATATTGACAGAACGCGGTATACCGAAAGAATATATATATTATGACAGCTTTGCCTGACGAAAAAAAACTGAACGAGCTTTTGCGTTCATCGCGGATTGTAAGCGGCGGCTTTCTGGGGAATGATACTCGCAGCGTTAATGAAATAATTCTGACGGATTCTGTAATGCTGGCCGGGCTGGAAGTTGACTGCAAATCGCTTGCAAAAAGGATGAAGCAGATTACTGCCCGTGCTGCTGAAGGACTTGGGCTGTGGGTTAAAATAGACGACAATCTACAGGCCAAATGCGATGAGGCAAGAGGCATGATAATCTGCCCCTGGCCGCATCTGAAAAAATGCTTAAAAAGAACGACTACGCTGCGAAATATTCATACAAATAGCGAAATAACCTGGTCTGATTTGAACATTCATCTGATTGAGGCTCACGGCTTCTTTGAGGGCAAAGGCTCGCCGTTCCGGCTTGAGCCGCGGGAATTAGTTTTATTGTTGTTTTAGAGCTTGCTTAGCGGCTATTACACGAATTCCAGTATCGTTCGGATAACGTAGTCCTGCATTTCTTTTGTAAGGTCGGGATAAACCGGAATAGCAAGCACCTCGTCGGCAGCATTTTCGGATTGCGGGAAATCGCCCTTCTTATAGCCCAGAGACTCAAAGCACTGCTGCTGATGAAGGCAAAGCGGATAATATATCGCGCAGCCGATATGATTTTTCTTCAGATGTTCTGCAAGTTCATTTCGTCTTTGAACGCGAATTACATATTGATTAAAGGTATGCTCGCAATCCGCACTGCGATACGGCACAGCGACGGGCGAATTCCTGAAAGCCCTGTCATAGTACGCTGCATTTTCAGCCCGCCTTTTCAGCCACTGGCCGACATAATCGAGCCGTACCAGCATTGCTGCGGCGTTAATTGCATCGAGTCTGAAATTACCGCCGACATATTTGTAATAATACTGCGGATTCTGGCCGTGGTCGCGCATCACAATCAGCCGATTATAAAAATCCGCATCGTTTGTCAGAACCATTCCGCCGTCGCCTATGCCCGGCAAATTCTTGCTGGGATAAAAACTCAGACAAACCGATTTGCCGGAAGCGCCGGCGTATTTGCCCTTATATTTTGCGCCGAACGACTGGGCGGCGTCCTCGATTATTTCAATGCGGTGTTTTCCGGCAATTTCCAAAATCGCATCCATATCGCACATCTGTCCGTAAAGATGCACCGGAATTATCGCTTTGGTTTTTTTTGTGATGGCTCCGGATATTTTGGCAGGATCGATATTGAAAGTCTTCGGGTCAATATCCGCGAACACCGGTTTGGCGCCTACACGAACGATAGCCCCGACCGTAGCGAAGAATGTGAACGGCGTAGTAATCACTTCATCGCCCGGACCAATGTCGAGACTCATCAGACTCACCAGCAATGCGTCTGTGCCGCTGGAAACGCCGACGGCGTATTTGCAGCCGTAATATGCGGCAATCCGCTCTTCGAGCTGTTTTATTTTCGGCCCGCCGATACATCGCTGGGAATCAAGAACATCGGCGACAGCGGCAAGAATCTGCTGCCGCATCTTTTCATAAGAAGGCTTAAGGTCGAGTAATGGAATCTGCATCAAAGAACCTCATTAAAAATCCCGTAACATTTTAGCTAAATGCGTAAAAAAGGGTACAGGCACGTCTTGCCGCGTAAAAACGCGGCGGCGCTTGTGCCAGTCCCCATTTTTCCGCATTTTATTGCATTTTTTGGAAAATGAGAATTGGCGCCAATCGCAATGACGTTTTTAAGCCGTGCGGTCAGCACCAAGGCCAGTTCTGCGGGTCATCAGTATAATGTAATCACAACTTTGCGCAAATCCGACCCCGACGGTAGGCGCCGGGGCTGACAGTTGCGTGCCTGTACGCCTTTTTTATGCTACAAACCTAATTCTTCGCTGGTTATATTATAATTCGCCCGGTAGTTCTCCGGCACTTTGCGAAGTATCTCGCGGGCACGCAGTTCATATTTCGTATTGGGATAATCTTTCATTACCTGCCGGCAGTTGTCAACGGTCTTTTTATAACTTCTGCCGCTGACCATTTTATTGGAAATCTCAAGGAACTTATCGGCATATTCAAGCAGTTTTTCAGCCTGAGGGTCAAAGAAATCCTCATCAATTGTTTTGGCAGCCGGCGAGGGCTTCTGAACCGGCGCCGCTGGGGTCGATTGCACAATCGCCGCCTGCCCGGCAGGCATTATCGGCGATTCAGGCACTGCCGCCGCCGCCGTAGAGCCTGTCGGATTTTGCGTTTTTATTATATGCCTCAGCAGCATTTTCGGCAAAAAGCCCGCTGCAGGACCAATGTAGCGGATATTTGAATTGGCATCAACAATCACCATCAACGGCTGTTCGATATTAAGTTCCGCAAGTTTTGATATGGCCTCGTTGTCTGCCGCCATTACCTGCGCCCACGGCCAGGGATTTTCCAAAAGCTTATTCAGCACGGCACGGCGATTTGCCGGCTTATCGAGACTCACGCCAAGAAATGCCAGTTGCGGATTCAGAGCATCTCCGCGAAAAAGTTCCCCGAACGCGACTGTATTATCGTTTTGCTGGCCGCTTTGCTGAGGCACATTCATCGGAGTCATCATTCCCGGCATACCGCCCGGCATTGCCCCCGCAGGCATACCGCCGCCGAATACCCCGCCCGATGAAACCGAACTGCCGGAACTCTGCGAGGCCGTTTCATCAGGAGAAAGTTTCCACAGCAGCACACACATTACCGAGCTGTTAGGCTCATGATAAAAGTAAGTATTGTTAATGCATTTCAATTTCAGTTCGCCGAGTTTTTCACCGAGCATCTGACCTTTCATTTGCTGCAAATTAAATTGCAGCCCCCCCGATGAACCGTAGTAGCCGGTAGAATACTGGTCCTGACCGCCCTGCTGACCGAACAGAGAAGATTTGGAAGTTTTCAGGCCGTAAAGTTTTTCGAGTACCTTATAATCCCCGCCAAGCACGGCAAGGGCTGTATGCGTAATCTGGGCATCGCTGCTTTGCGGGTCGTTTTTGAGGGCATTGCGGGCGTAAACGAGGGCTTTTTCATTTTCGCCTGCATAATAACTCGTCCAGGCCGCAAAAATATCAAACTGCGATTTTTGCTGATTATCAAATCTTGTATAAAATCGTTTGTTGTCTGTAACTGTTTTTTGAGCCTGAG
Organism: Blastopirellula marina; assembly: GCA_020721975.1. Taxonomy (GTDB): domain Bacteria; phylum Planctomycetota; class Phycisphaerae; order Sedimentisphaerales; family UBA12454; genus DYLR01. Next base: position 9,969 of record DYLR01000033.1, read on the forward strand.
CCAGGTCATCCTCACCCAGCATACTGCCCATATTTACGACGCTCAACAGTACCGGCAGTTTTGCCTGAATATCCTGCATTGCTGCGGCAACCATCTCCATTTGTTCCGGCGTACCGCCCTGCTGGGGCTGCTGCTGCGGCATTCCATATTGGCCGCCGGGCATCCCCGGCATCATCGGCGGCATACTGCCGGGCATTTCATTCTGGGCAGATGATATGTCACAACTCATTAAAAGACATATAGTTGAGATAATAATCCAAAAACAGCCTAATCTTGAACACATGGCAAATCTCCCGTTAAAAACAACGCATTTATTCTACCAGATCATTAGTATTGTGTAAATGTTAATTGATGAACGAGGGTTGATAGTTTATGATTAAAACAGTATGACGAAAAAGGCGTTAAATGTTCACCGGAATTGTCGAATATCTTGGAACAGTTAAATCGTGCCGAGCTTCAACCGGCGGTCGCAGTATAAGTGTCGATATTGGACATCTTGCGTCTGATGTTGCTGCCGGAGCAAGCATTGCCGTTAATGGCACATGCCTGACAATAACAGCCTTTCACGGCAATATTGCGGATTTTGACATAAGCCCCGAAACGCTCGAACGTACCACACTGGGCAAAATAGCCGCTGCCGAGCGGGTCAATCTTGAACGGGCAATGAGAGCCGACGGCAGATTTGACGGACATTTTATGACAGGACATATCGACGGCACGGCGAAAATAAAAAATATTGACCAAAAAGGCAAATTTTGGAATATCACATATCAGGCAGATAATGCTTTACTTGAAAATATGATTTTCAAAGGTTCAGTGGCAATTGATGGTATCAGCCTGACAATAGCTGCCCTGTGCGAGAGCGGTTTTGTCGTCGCTATAATCCCGGCAACGTGGCAAAGAACGAATATTCAATTTAAACGCATCGGCGATTTAGTGAACATCGAAACGGACATCATTGCCAAAATGATAAACAGGCAAATCAGCAAAATACAGCCGGACAAATTGACCGAAAACAAACTCCGCGAACACGGGTTTGCGTGATTATTCCCTGAATCCATAACAATCCCGAAAGTGTCTGTCAAACAGACCCGTTGTTCGCATTGCAAACAACAGCAGCAACTGCAAAATGCAAACCGCCCCCAAAGCCGCAGGCACAAGCAGCGGATGTATCCTGAACACTTTGACAATATTCGGCATTAGGAACATTCCAATTGCAGGAATAAGAAAAACAGCCGCCAAAAACAAATAGTGCGGCCAGGTATCGATGATTATATGCCAAACCTGATTGAGTCTTGCCGCTGAAATAAAATCCTGCGTGCGTGCGATGTTAAAAAATATTGCAGGCCAAAAAATCAAACCCGCCGCAAACAAACTCCATCGAACTGCCGGAATATCACAGTTAAGCAATTCCATTATGCCAATTGAAATAATGCTCGGCAGCGAAACGACAAGCAGGCCGCATAAAACCGGATACCACGCCTTGGCGGCATACCAGCAAATCTTATATGGAATCATAAATATTTCCTGAATTTCCTCGGCCACAAACGCAAGAAAAACCGTCGTCGATATATGTTCAATATCAATTGAGGTTTTGTACGCAAAATCAAGAAACACATGAATTATCAGCCCCCAGCAGATAAAAGTCATGAAATGACCCAACGGCAGATATACACTTACAAAACCGCCGCTTGTACAGGGAAAATTCAGCGTAAAATTCATCCAGCCGGTCAGATACCACAGACAGGTCAGAAACATTATAAATATCAATGCACCAATAGATGAAGATGCGAAGATTGCCTGGAAAAATTTTTTGAAGACCGCCTCGTAAAAACCCGGCAGGGGGTCGCCTTTTTCAATCGGCAGGTCGTATTTGACAGCAATACCGTCGTCCTCGGCAGGCACAATAAATAATTGTCCGCAATTGACGCACTTCGCGCGCCGGCCTGCGAGATTATCCGAAAACCCGCATACCGATTTGCATTTTGGACAATAAGTTTGTATGGACATAACAGAAACCTGCCGGACTCGCCGGCAAAGAAACCCCGCGGACAGGCGGCGGGGCTAAAAAGTCCTAACTCCTGACTGTTTTCCTATTCGTCAACCATACTCATTGCGTCAATGAAGCACTTGTAATCGTTGGCCCATTTTTGTGCCTCAAGCAAATCAACTTTTTTCTGCTTGACAAGTCGGGCTAAATGCTTTTCGAGCGTTATCATTTTTTCGTCGGGCTTGTTGCGGGTTTTGGTCTGAAGCTGCGAATATAACTGCTCAAGTTTGCCTGTGCGAATCAGATTGGCAACGGCGTAATTATTGTTCAAAATTTCCATCGCGATAATTCTGCCCGTGCCGTCCTTTTTTGGCACAAGTTTCTGGCTGACTACATACGCCAGTCCCAGCGAAAGCTGATTTCGCACCTCGTCCTGCCGCTCCGGCGGAAAATAATCCAGTATTCGCGTAATCGCCCCGGTTACGTCCCGCGTGTGCAGCGTGGAAAATACCAGATGCCCCGTTTCAGCCGCCATAAGCGTCATCGCTATCGTCTGCTGGTCGCGCATCTCGCCGACGAATATAATATCCGGGTCTTCCCGCAATACTGCACGCAGGCCTGTATTAAATGTATCAACGTCGCGCCCGACCTCGCGCTGCGAAATCATCGCGTTGTTCTGCCGGAGAATATATTCAATCGGATCCTCGAGCGTTATTATCCGGCAGGCGCGTTTTTCGCTTATCTGGCTTATAAACGACGCAATAGTTGTGCTTTTGCCTGCACCGGTGATTCCGGTTACCAGCACAAGTCCCTGCTGAAGTTTTACTATATCCTGCCAGACGTCGTTGGGAAAGCCGATTTGTTCAAGCGACGGCACTGTCATTCCAAGAGCGCGAATGGCGATGCTTATCCCGTCGTTATCGCGAAAAACGTTTATCCTGAATTGCAGGTTGCTGTGATGAAACGAGGCGTCGCAGTTATTTGTAGTTTGGTATTCTTCAGCCTGCTTATCGGTAAGCAGAGAGTAAACAAGAGCCTCGGCGATTTGCGGCGTTATCATTTCGCCGCGAAGTTTCATCAGATTGCCGTCAACGCGATATGCCGGCTGTGTACCGACTTTGATATGCAGGTCGCTCACCCTCATCGGGCCGTGTTTGGCAAAATAACCCAGCATATCTGCCATTGACCAGGCGCCGTTATCTGCGGTATTGTACACTTTTGCATCTATCGAATGATTTTTTGCCATATCTCCTGCCCCAAAAAAAGATTATATTATAGTACCATAAAAACAGCCCCAAAACCAGTGCAAATGTTACCGCGGATTTCGCGGATTAACACGGATTTTATAATCTTCTTTGTTTAGCCGCCGTCGGTACGACGGCGTATCCTTCGCGACAAAAAAACCCGCCGAATAAATCGGCAGGCTAAATCAAAAACCAAAGACCAAAAATCAAAAACTGCGGAAAAGAAAGAAACATCCAAATTAATTCCCAATGCCCTATTTTCCAATGACCGGAGAATGCCCTATTTTTCAATGACCAATATTCCGTCGAAAGCCTTTTGGTTATTGGTAATTGAAAATTCTCTGGTCATTCGGATTTGGTCATTGGTCATTAAATGGATGTTGTGTGCTTGGATGTTGGATGTTTATATCCCCTATACCCTATTTTTAAAACAAAGCCGGCCTTCCACCCCGACAACCGTTCGTGAAAGGCCGGCCTAAAATCAAAGATTCAAATTGTCAAAGAAATTACTGTTGTCCGGTTGCTCTTGGCCATGCTGTACTGAAATCGTTCACGAGCACAGAGTCTTCTTCAGTAGAGGAGTCATTTGTAGCGGTAGCACTAAGAGTAAACTTTGCGAGAACACCTTCCATGCGAATTGTATCCGTTATCGGACTTGGTAAAGGAGCGCCATCAGCCACCCATTTCGTGTAAATATTGTCCTGCTCAATGCCGCAATAGGAAACCTTTTCAAACTCAACGTGGCCGTCATTGTACAGCACGTTCTGACCTTCACGACCATGTGCTGCTGCATTACCATTGTCGATTTGTTCTTTAGTTGGAGTCGGAGTTCTTCCCGGCACATCAGCACGGAAACCTTTAGTATCGGTGTTGTTTGTAACTATACCGCTGCTCGGCGTCGCATCATTATCGAGCCATGGATTTCGGTCGGCCATCAGCGGCTTGCCCGGAGAAGATGACGGATTGGCTGGGTATTTGCCATAGGGATGTTGATAAGAATAACTAATGTACTCATAAGGACCATTAATAGTTGAGTTCCACCCGCCAAAATCCCAGCAGTCAGTAATAATCTGGGCATCCTCATTAACGTTAGTACCCAGTTTTAGGTGGTTGATGTTATTGTCGGTTTCAAATTTTTTCTGGTCGCTGGCCTTGCAGACAAAAGAGGCCACACCAACGTCAGCATACTTGACCAACAGGAATAAGCTCGAAGAAATTGTTGCCTTGACAGTTCCAGACGATGGTGGAGTAGCCGTAGAACTGCCCCACTTATTCTTCTTGTTCCATTTAATGCTGGCCGTCCCAGTTGCATCACAATTAGTGCCGCTAACCCACTCAGTCGTTAATCCCTTTTGCCCCTGAGCCGGATACGACTCCTCGTAATCATTGGCGTAGATCATGATGCCGCTGCCGATACCTTTCAGGTTGGTGCTGCACACCACCCTGTAGGCAAGAGCGCGAACCTTGCCTAATGCCGGCATGAGAATAGCAAGCAGCATCGCAATAATGGCGATAACCACCAGCAGCTCTACCAGCGTAAAGCCTTTGTTTTTCATTCTTTGTCCTTTCATAGTCTTACCCTTTCATTTTGTGAGAATCGCCTGCTTGCTTTGCTCCGCAGCTACACAAAAAAGATTATTAATTGCTTTTTTTCGCACATCAGCCCAACAAGGGCCTTGCGCAACACTAAGCGATTCTCGTTAGCCAATATCTACAGTTTGGCCGCAGAGTTTGTGTTCAAAATAGATGTAGCATTGCCGGTTTGATAAAAACGCCTTTGATGCCGCACAAAAACCGTATAAATACGGACCGGCAACATATCAAGAGTGAAACCTAACGTTCAGGCGTGCAGAAATGAATATTAAGGAGAAAATATTATAATGGCAATTGAATTATTATAAGAGCCAAACGTTCTGCTGCACTCTGCTGGGTATATATTATAACAATGTTAAAGAACTGTCAAGCTAATATTTTCTAATCGGCAAATTTTTTCTGAATTCTCCAGTTTTTCCAGCCAACACTTACAAAAACAGTAACACTTTAGCCATTTGGCACGGAATGCGAAAAAATGGGGACTGGCACAAGCGCAGCCGCGTTTTTTACGCGGCAAGACGTGCCTGTACCCTTTTTTACGCATTCGGCTAAAGTGTTACCAAAAACACTACTTTTGCCCCGCCCGAAATGCCAATTTGGGACAAATTTAGATTTAATTTATCGGACGTAGAATATTAGTACTACAATGCCATTTTTAATATGGAAACGAAACAGACTAAAAATCCGAAGCACGAAATCCGAA
>DYLR01000034.1 GCA_020721975.1 Blastopirellula marina
TGTTTTGTATCCATACCGATTCTCCTTGTAAGTTTCTCAACTACAAGAAGTTATCAGCATCACTATATCAGGTTCTTGAGCCTAAATCGCGCTGTCGTATTAGTCTGTTTCGTTTCCATATTACAAATAGCGTTGTAGTAATAGTTAGCCCCCCGATTTATTCGGGGGGGGTTTCTTTATACTTTTCATCTTTTTATTTTGCCCCAGGCTCTGGGATATTTTTTTGGTGTGGCGGCAATTTTCTGTATCGGAACTATGACGAAATTACGTTCCGCAAGGCTGTAATTGAATATTTCAAGCGTTCTGCCGCCGAGTTCGCCGATTATATTTTGCGCTTCTGCCAGTTCCGCTGCGATATTCGAGCTTTTCCAGGCAAGCAGTTCGCCGCCGAGCCTCACAAATCCAAGTCCCGCCTCGGCTGTTATTGCCAGATTTGCGAACGCACGGGCCGCGGCAAAATCAAATTTCTCACGCAGAGAGGGCTTGTGAGCTAATTCCTCGGCACGGCCGTTAATAATTTCCACATTTTGCAAACCAAGCTGCCGGACAATCATTCGCTGAAAGTTTATTTTCTTGCCGGTAGAATCGACCGAAGTTATTCGCCAGTACGGTTTTGCAATGGCAACAGGCAGACACGGAAAGCCGGCGCCGGAGCCTATATCGATAATTGCCGGCGAAACGGCTTTGACGTGATTTTCAATATACTCCGCTGCCGCCAGAGAATCCGCAAAGTGTCTTAACCAGATTTGCCCGCTTTCGTTGATGGCGGTGAGATTATGAACGGCATTTTCACGCTGAAGCAGTTCACAAAAAATCCGAAGTTTCCCCTTTTGCTCGTCCGAAAGATTGTCAACGAAAGGATGCATCAAATCACTATTCATCAATTTATGATTTCTTATTGAGGCGGCTTGCAGACATGACAGGGCGTATAACCTTTGAGCCTGGCTTCTTTAAGGCTTATAGCGGTTTTACTTTTGCTGATATGTTCGCAGTTCATTTTGTGATAGCGTTTTCCTGTGCGGGTTACATAAACAATCTGGTCGAGATTGGCAACGTTTGGCTCCGGCTGTCCGGCGACAATATTATTCGGATTATCTGCGGTGTTGTTTGAAGTTCTTGCAGGTATTGCCTGCTTTGCAAGCGACCAGATTCCCTTCTGTGCGGATTGGGCAATGCCCTGAAATTTCGCCAGAATACCGGCATATTTATCGGATGCGTTCAAAACCAGTTTTGCGTAGCCCTGGCGAATCATTTCCGCATTGACAAAAAGCCCGTCAGGTGCGCGATATACATAAGCTGTTGTAATATTTGCGTCATTGACGTCGGTTATGCTGTCGCTCAGATAAATCCATTCGCCCATCAAAAGATTTGTCAAATAAACATACGCCTGGCTGGAATATTCCTGCTGATTCCGGTCAAGTCCGGTCTGTATGCCGCGCAGATAAACAATTTGTTTGCCGGAATTGTTTTGAACAGTTATCGTCCTGCCGTCTATAATCTTTATCACTTTCAGCGCCGAGTGATTATTAAAATCCCCGGCAGACGGTGTACGCGGCAGCTCGGCAAAGTCGGTTTGGGCGATTGATATTGACCAGAACAGCAGTATGGCAAAAATTGATATCCTGTGCATGATAACCCTTTCTCCGGTATATTTCAGATAGAACCTGCCGTAATTTACAGCATTCCAATGCCGGAGGTGGGACTCGAACCCACACCCAGGGTGAGCTGGAAAGGATTTTGAATCCTTCGCGTCTGCCAATTCCGCCACACCGGCATTAAAAACATAATATTTACAATTTTCGGTTTTCAAATGCAAGAAAATAGGCCGATGAAAATAGATGAGCTTGAAATTTTCCCTTCACTGAACTATCTTTCCGGGCAATGAATATGGATTTACAGGGTTTGATTGAATATGTTCAAAAGCAGCGGGGCGGCATAACTGTCCTTGCCGACTCGCGTTATATTAAACAGGGTGATATATTTGTCGCCATAAAAGGCACAAAAGCCGATGGTCACGATTTTATCGACAAGGCACTGGCCGCAGGGGCAGGATATATCGTTGCCGAAAAGCCTGTAAATTGTCCTGCGCAACAGCTTGTCATTGTTGATGATACGACAATGGCGCTGGGCCTGTTGGCACAGGCTGCCCGGGGTAATCCGGCTGCGAAGACAACTAATCTGGCCGTTACCGGCACAAACGGCAAAACAACGGTAACATTTTTAACACGAAGCGTCATCATCACTGCCGGCAATACCTGCGGCCTTGTGGGTACGGTAATCAATGATACCGGCCTGGCACAGTCGGCATCGGCAATGACTACGCCGGATGCTGTCGAAATGGCGCGTATATGCAAACAAATGGTCGATGCGGATGTAAAGTATCTTGTACTTGAGGCTTCAAGTCATGCTCTTGACCAGAATCGACTTTGCGGAATAGAATTCAAGGCAGCAGCTTTTACAAATCTTACGCCCGAACATCTTGATTATCACCAGGATATGGACAAATATCTTGCCGCTAAAATCAAGCTGTTTCGGCAATTGCGCCCGGATGCTGCGGCCATATTGAATGCCGATGACCCGGCCAGCGGGAAAATCGCCGCCAACACAATCGCAAAAGTATATTATTATTCGGTAAATCAAAAGGCCGATATTACGGCAAGGATTATAAACGCCGATATGTTCGGCACACGATTTGAGCTTTGCTTTGCAGGTAAAAGCGCTATCGTGGAAAGTCCGCTTATCGGCAGACATAATATTTCAAATCATCTTGCCGCGGCAGGTTTGTGCATTGGTGCGGGGTTTTCGCTTGAACAGATTGCAAAAGGACTGGGCAGATTAAAACTCGTGCCGGGCAGGCTCGAACGGGTTGCCTGCGGCCAGGATTTTACCGTGCTGGTCGATTATGCTCATACCGACGATGCTTTGAAAAATGTTTTGTCAACCCTGCGGCCGCTGTGCAAAGGAAGGTTAATAACCGTTTTCGGCTGCGGCGGCGACAGAGATAAAACAAAACGGCCCCGAATGGCCCGCGTAGCGGCAGATTTGGCCGACAAAATTTTTATCACCAGCGACAATCCGCGCACCGAAAATCCGTATTCAATAATAAATGATATTCTCAAAGGACTAAACGAAAAAGATATGCGAAAAGTAAAAGTCGAGCCGGACAGAAGACTTGCCATCTGTCTTGCCATAAAATCCGCCAAAAACAACGACGTTGTCCTTATTGCCGGCAAAGGCCACGAGGATTATCAAATCGTCGGCACTGCAAAATGCCATTTCAGCGACCGCGAAGTAGCACAGGAAGTTCTGAAATGAAACTTACTGTCAAACAAATCGCCGAGGCAATCGGCTCGAATATCCCCGCCGACGGCAATGCCGCGGTTTCATCCGTAAGCACCGATTCACGCACAATAAAGCAGAGCGGCTGTTTTTTTGCAGTCAAAGGCCCGAACTTTGACGGCCATAATTTTGTCGCACAGGCGTTAAAATCCGGCGCCGCCTGTGCTGTTGTGCAGCAAAAAATTTTACAGCAGGACCTGCCCGGAACAATTCTCACCGTGTCTTCAACAATCGATGCTCTTGGCCGGCTTGCAAATTATCATCGCAAAAATGCAGGTTATAAAGTTATTGCCATCACCGGAAGTGCAGGCAAAACCACCACGCGCTCGATGACATATCACGTATTAAACCGGTTCTATCGCTGTCATCAGGCTCAAAAAAGTTTTAATAATAATATAGGCCTTCCATTAACGCTGCTGGATGCTCCGGACGATACGCAAATCGTAATTGCCGAGCTGGGTTCCAATGCTCCCGGCGAAATTGCCGCACTTGCAAAAATAGCCGTCCCAGATGTCGCCGCGATAACAAACGTTTATCCGGTGCATCTGGCAGGATTCGGCGATATCGAAAATATCGCCGCCGAAAAGGCCTCTATTCATCAGGAACTTTTACAAAACGGAGATTTAATAATCAACGGCGACTGCGATGTCCTGCGAATATATTGCCGAAACAATTCTATAAAGGCTGTGACTTTCGGTTTTTCGCCAGGCTGCGATATTCGGGGCAGTGATATAAATCTTGATGCCGCCGGAAGTAGTTTCAAAATTGACGGCCAGACCGTCCGACTTGGCGTTCTCGGCAGGGCAAATATCGAAAATGCCCTGGCCTGTTTTGCGATTTGCAGCCGATTCGGGGTAAAAACCGCAGATTTTGCAAAAGCCATTGAAACATATCTCCCTGTTTCTATGCGGCTGGAACAGATTCGATTCGGCAATATAACAGTCTTGAATGATTGCTACAATGCCAATCCCATGTCGATGAAAAATGCAATTGAAACGCTCATTTTGCTTGCCGAAAAAAACCATAAACGTCCGGTTCTGATTTGCGGTACAATGGCTGAACTTGGTCAGAATGCTGCGGAAATACATCGGCAAATCGGCGAATTTGCGATTCAAAAGGGTGTAAAACTGCTTGTTGCCGCCGGTGATTTCGCAGGCGAATATGCCGCAGGCGCCGGCGATTCGGCAAAATACTTTGCGAATAAAAAAGAACTATGCGATAATTTGCAAAATTTTATAAAAGCTGACGATATAATTCTGGTCAAGGCCTCGCGCTGCGCAGGCTTTGAAGAAGTTGTCGAAAAAATCAGGGCAGATTTCAGCTTACACCGATAATATGATTTATCATTTGCTTAATTTAATGCGAAGTTTCGTCCAGGGTACGTTGGGGTTTTATGCCTGGCAGGACGTGATGTTCCGTTCGATATGTGCGGGTCTTACCGCACTCATAGTGGCCTGGCTTAGCGGCCCAAAAATCATCCGCTGGCTTATGACCATGAAAATCGGCGACCGCCCCGAATTCCATCATACAAATCTTAATGAACTCAACAAGAACAAAGCCAATACTCCGACAATGGGCGGTCTTATAATACTGGCCTCGATTTTTTCCGGCTGCCTGCTGTGGGCAGACCTGACTAATCCTTTCGTGCAAAAAGCGCTGATTCTGGCTATATGGTTCGGCGCACTGGGAGCCGTTGACGACTGGCTCAAGCTCACCTGCAAAGACAAATCAAAAACCCGCCACGGCCTGAAGCCATGGGAAAAGCTGGCGTTCCAGTTCGGCGGTGCTGTGCTGATAGCCGGCTTTCTTTATTCGGACGTTCATAAAATCGAAGATGCCGTTCGGCTGTGGCTGCCGTTCTACAAGCACGGATTTAAACTTGCACCATGGCTGTTTGTTGCCATTGCAATTTTATATATCTCCGCCACCAGCAACGCCGTGAACCTGACCGACGGTATGGACGGCCTTGCCGCAGGATGCGTCGCTATCGTAAGTACGGTACTTGCCCTGTTATGCTATTTTGCGTCTGAACGAATGGCGCCGAGCAGCGGAGTATATTGGGCAAGCTACCTGCTGCTGCCGCATATTCCGCATGCCGGCGAGCTTTGCATATTTTATTCCGCTATTGCCGGGGCCGCGATGGGTTTTTTATGGTACAATTGTCATCCGGCTCAGACTTTTATGGGCGACACCGGCTCGCTGCCGCTGGGCGCAGCCATGGGATACGGCGCAATAGTAACCAGAAATGAAATCCTGCTGCTGATAATCGGAGGAATATTCGTTATCGAAATGCTCAGCGTAATTTTACAAATCGGTTATTATAAATATACCGGCGGCAAAAGAATATTCCTCTGTTCGCCGATACATCATCATTTTCATTTAAAAGGCTGGTCGGAGCCGCAGGTAGTGGTGCGATTTTGGCTCATTGCCGCGGCCTGTGCAGCTTTTGCGCTGGCGACACTGAAGATAAGGTGAAAAAGCGCAAAGCACCTTATGAGATACTCTTCACGAAATGCCGGTTAATACGCATAGAGTTTTCCATAAGGCCGGTGAGTGTAAGGCTGGAGCTTGATAAATTCCTCAAGTTTTACGGCGTTTGGATTTTCGCCGAAAAATTCGCACCATTTGTTAAGGTATTTGCAAATCATCAGGCGGTCGTTTTCGTCGATATCGAAGACCTTTACTTCTTTTCCGAGCTGAAACTGGTCAACCGAGCCGCGGATATAAATTTTGCCGCCGTGCATTCCAGTGCCGACGAATCTTCCGACGGGGCATTTTCCCGTGCATTTAAGTCCGAGGATTATAAGTATGCCGCCGGCCATATATTCGCCGAGGAAGTTGCCCGCTCTGCCGCCAATAACTATTACCGGCTGCTTGTCTTCATAGCTTTTCATGTGAATGCCGACTCGCGTGCCTACATTGTCGCGAACATATATCTCACCGCCCCGCATACTGTGGCCGAGAATATCGCCGCTGCGTCCGTGAATTACTATTTGGCCGTTGTCCATCGTATTGCCTGTACCGTCCTGGCAGCTGGCATTGACGGTGATTCGCGGGCCGCTTGCGAAAATAGCAAGGTCGTTGCCCGGCACGCCGTTGATTGTAATGTTCACGGGCTTGTCAATGCCTGATGCGATATATCGATGTCCGCATACATTGTTAAGCAAGATATCATTACAGCCGCGGTCAATCAGTTCTCTGATTTTTTCGTTCAACTGCCGAAAAGGCATTTGCCCGGCGTCGATGGTTTCAATTTGTACTGGTACTGTGAGCATATCTTCAAATTACAAATAAATCTCTAATCCAAAATCTAAAATCTCCTACACTTCTATTGCCACATCGGTTACTATGTGCTTGCGGTAGTCGCTGGGCAGACAAATTATTCCGAAATCGTCCCGCAGCAGAACATCTTTGAAACTTTTGCAGTTGACCTTGCTTTTGACAAGGCCGGTATAAACGCCTGCCCGCTCGATATTGCCTACAAGGATAGCGCCGACAATTACGTCATTTTGCAATACTACCTTTCTATAAGCGCTGTTTTTTATATCTGCCTTTTCGAGGACTTCAAACCCCTGTTCCTGCGGGTCTGTAAGACCGATGGAAATTGTCGGCACGCCTGCCAGTTCCACGCTGTTCATTGCCAGACCGCCGTCGTAGCATTCCGCCTTGCCGGCCATATTTGCACCGGCTATACAGCCCTGTCTGTAAGCGTCCGGCCAGATTGCCAGCACTGTTTTCCGCTCGCCAAAAAATCCCTGCGCCTCGGCAACGTCGCCCGCCGCATAAATATCCGGCTGCGAGCTTTGCATGTGATTATCAACTAAAATGCCGCGATTGACTTCTATGCCGCTGCCGGACAGAAGGTCAATGTTCGGCCTTACGCCCACGGCAATTATGACAAGTCCTGCAGATATATATGCCGTCATCCTTCATAGATATATTCTGCCTGACTAAGAACCTGTTCTCTGAACTATTTGCTTAGAGATTGAGGAGTGAGCAAATCGACGTGAATACCTAAAGTTTTCTCCAGAACCTGTTGAATATCATAAAACTCGAAAAAGCCTATGCCGCTGTTCGGACGAAAATCTACCAGAATGTCAACATCGCTGCCTGCTGATGCTGTTCCGGCAAGAAAAGAGCCGAAAAGGGCAACAGATTTGATTTGGAGGCGATACGGGCAATCACCGATAGCGCGTTTAATGCGGTTTTTTATTTCCTCTTTGGTCATACAAATATTATAAACTATTATCCAAACAACGTCAACTCACCGAAACACACGAAACTGCGGCGCCCGGATTTGATGAAAGAAAAATAGCCGGCGGCAGTTGCGGCTATCTTGCGTATTCCACGCAGCGGACTTCCCGCAGCAGCGTTACCTTAATTTCGCCCGGATACGTCAATTCATCTTCAATTTTCTTTGCAATGTCGCGTGCGGTTTTGGCCGCTACGGCATCGTCAATATTTTTAGCGTCAACGATAACGCGGATTTCACGGCCTGCCTGTATCGCATAACTTGTCTCGACCCCGCTGAATGTCTTTGCGATTTCTTCAAGTTTTTCAAGGCGTTTAATATATCGTTCAAGTGTTTCACGTCTCGCACCGGGTCTTGATGCGCTTATGGCGTCAGCGGCGGCAATAAGCGGCGTATAAGGATTCGTCGCCGGCACATCGCCGTGATGGCCTTCAACGGCATTGAGAATGATTTCCGATTCGCCAAAACGGCGGAGATAATTTGCACCGATGGACGGATGCCCGCCCTCGACCTCGTGGTCCATTGCCTTGCCTATGTCGTGCAGAAAGCCCGCACGCCGGGCGATTGTGCCGTCAAGACCAAGCTGGTCCGCCATTATCTGCCCCAGAAACGCTACTTCTATGCTGTGCCGCAATACGTTCTGACCGTAACTTGTTCTGAAATGCAGCACGCCGATTTCGTTGATTATTTTACTGTTCAGCCCGCGGACATCCGCCTCGACGGCAGCCTCTTTGCCGATTTGTGCAATCTTGGCCGTAACGTCTTTATGGGTCTGTTCGACAATTTCTTCTATCCGGCTGGGATGAATACGGCCGTCCTGGATGAGTCTTTCCATACTCAACCGGGCCACCTCGCGCCGAACAGGATTAAATCCGCTGATAACTATCACGCCGGGTGTGTCGTCAACAATTACATCAACGCCGGTTGCGTGTTCAAAAGCGCGAATATTCCGGCCTTCACGTCCGATTATCCGGCCTTTCATCTCGTCGTTTGGAATATCAATAGTTGATACTGTAACTTCACAGGTCTGCTCGGCGGCATAACGCTGAATCGCCGAGCAGATAATTTCGCGGCATTTTACCTCGGCGTTTTCGTTTGTCTCGTCGATTTTGCGCTGGATTATAGCATTCATTTCATGTTCGCACTCGTCCTCGAGCTTTTGCAGCAGAAGACGCTTGGCATCCTCGACATTCAGGCCGGATATCTTCAGAAGTTCTGCTTTTTGCTGCTGAATGGTTGCAGTAAGGTCTTTTTCGCGAATTTCCAGATTTTTTTTACGGTCGGCAAAGCTCTGCTGGGCGCTTTGAATTTGTTTCTCACGTTCAGCAAGCATCTCGGCCTGCTTATCAAGGGCGTCTTCGCGCTTGCTAAGACGCCTTTCAGTCATTTTCAGTTCATTGCGTGTCTGTGCTACTTCTGCGGAAAATTCCTCTTTTTTCTTTATAATTTCCGATGCTGCCTCGAGCTGTGCGGATTTGATTATATTTTCCGCCTCTCTCTTAGCCCCTTCAATTTGTCTTTCGAGGTCTGCCTGAATGGTTTTTATCCGTGTACGGTTGACAACTTTTCCGAGAAAATATGTCAGACTGATGCCTGCTGCACAACCCGCAACAAACATTACAATTCCGGTAATTCCAATTTGAGAAAGAACTAACATAGCACACCACCTTTCAATCGTATCCGCACAAAAAATGCGGCAAAAGAAGTAATTTTTAAGGGTTATCAAAAGGTGGATAAATTAAGTGCGCTTTGGCGAGATTTGTCGAAAAAGCTCCAGTTTTACCGCTTATATCTACCGGTGAGTGCAAAAAGTCCCTGCAACATTATCCGGAATACCGGATAATGCAAGGTGCATCTTTAGGCACACCCCCATGGACTTTTGCTAACTCCGAGCAAACAAATAACATATAAACCAAACTCAACTGAAACTTTCTGCTTTTAATCGCCGTCCATTGAATGCTTTCGACTTGAGTTGTCTTATCGTTTCCAACAACCCTATCGCCGAAATCCGCAATCAGGCACGGCGTTTGTGCAAAATCACGCTTTTCAAAGGGCATCCCTTGCCCAGCACTAAAATTATCCCCTTGATAACAAACATCAAAAGAACATTTTACATAATAGCAATATTAGTCTAACAATCATCAAAGGTCAAGAAAATTGCAGAAGACAGATAACAAATGCCGGATTACAGATTTTCATTATTTTTCAGCCGGTTATTCATATAAGACTGCAAATGTCGCAATACTTTTTCAATTGTTTCATCCTGGGGCAAAGTAGCTGCCATCTGCTCGAACAGCTTTCTTTGCTGCATCCGTTTTAACGTTGCCGCAAAGTTAATATCATATACCCAGCCGAGCTGGGCAAGTTTAGAATCATTCAATGTACGCATTATCTGGTAATTTATTCGACGACCGTTTAGCAGCTCATCAATAACCTGATTCGAATAGCCCGGCAGGTCGGGGAAATCAAGCTGGAGCTTGAAATTTTTGGGGTCTGCCTTATATTCCCGCCATCGCTCAATTACCACCCGGAATATATCAACTTTATCGGTATCGCGCACCATTTTTGCAAAAACAGCAGCGCGGCCGTTCAGATTTTCCGGTATTTCGAGAAGGCCGTGGAAAAGAATTGACTGGCGGATAATGTTTGCCTCGGCAGGATTGAGCGTTTCCAGCATACGGTTTTCGTCAAGCACCTTCACGCCCAGTTTGGAATGGTCAACACTTTTGGCGTCGTTAAAAGTGCGGTACTGTTTGAATTGTTCGTATCTGCCGACATCGTGCAGCAGACCTATTGCCCGGGCAAGTATCGTGTCGGATTCGCTGAAGTTCAAATCAGCCGCCAGTTCCACCATTTCCCTGGCGACTCTGCCGGCATGTCTATCTTTGAGACCAAGATGAGCGTTGACAAGCTGGTCGCTGCCCTGGAAAGTTCTGGTATATGATAAAAACCAGGCTCTGATTTTGATAAATTCTTCTTTTTTCATAATTATCGGCTGACATTATTAACAAAAACCTTCAACAATTGAATAAAAATCTGGGAAAACCGGCGGGGAGTTGTCAGACCCGATGCCTGCCGTCGGGGTCAGATTTGCGCAAAGTCGTGATTACATTATACTGATGACCCGCAGGACTGGCCTGCGGGCTGACGGATATGGCGCGGTAGAATCAAAGCCTTTCGTATTTTATTGCTGCGCGATAAATGCCGCCGATACAGTCGGCTTCAACAATTGTCGGCGGGGATTTTTCATTGCGCGGCTGAAGGCGAATTTTATTATTTTCCTCAAAAAAAACCCGCTTAAATGTAGTTTCATGCGGTCCCGCAAACCTCACAAAGCAATCATCGCCGCTGTGAACCTGCAGATTCGGCGAAAAAATGACAATATCGCCCTCGTGAAAACGCTCCTCCATTGAATCGCCGATTACCCGCACCGAAAAGGCATGCGGGTCTGTAATATCGGGGCATCGAACGTAATCCTCTGCATAATCGGCAGGATAGGCGGTATTGTCAAAATCCACAGGATAGCCCGTCGCAAGTTTGTTAATCACAGGAATTAACTGGCCGGGATGAACCTGATATACCTGTGCATTATCGAGCTGCAGTTCATTTTGAACCAGCATTTTTTCAATCTCGGCAGGGTCGGTTTTTTTGTCACGAATGCTGCGGACAAGCTGCCGCCAGCGCTGATTCTCCGCCTGCGTCAGTTCGTATTGCCTGCGCATATCGATGGGCATGCGGTCAAGATGAGCGATGGTACGCAGATACCCCTGTTCAAACTGCAAAACAATTTCGAGCTTGCCGAGCAACTGGTCGGAGGGAGGATTTTTCACCCGCGACGTTTCAATAGTTGACAAATACGGCTTGGAAAAGCCTGTTTTCAAACTCAGCTCGTCAAGCGTTATTTTTAGCTCTTTGCGTTTATTTTTTATTATCTCGCCGAGTACCATTAGAAAAGCCCTTCCAATTCAAGAGTATATCGGCAGTATTGATACAGTGGGTGTATTATTGTTAATTATACAACAAACTAAAATGGTCGCAATAGTAATTAAAGAATTTTAATAAGAACCAAAAAACAGCCCCGAATTTTATCGGACACAAGTTAAAGTGGAGGGCTAAGTCCGTTTGTACACTATATATAGTATGTCACTGCGTCCCAATAAATTTCAAGATATATCGGTCCTTAATTTGGGAAGTATGCGTAAAAAACCGCATTATCAGAACTTGCGCAAGGTTTTAGCAATAAAAGCAGGGGTTCCCTATTGTTTCAGTAGGATAAATTTTTATTAAAGTTTTTTAATTTCACCTGCCGATACCAGTACTGTAAGGCAAATAAATTACCTGCCAGGGAACGGCAGGAACACAAGATATTGTGGTTTGCGATTAAAATAAATATCAGCAGACTGCGGTCGTAGGTTGAAGAACAGGGAGTTTTTCGGACCAGACTTGACAATGAAAGTGTATGTGTAATGGCAAGAACGAAAATCAACCGGACAAATGCGGGTAAAGTCCCATCTTTGGCGAAAGTTAAAAAGTCTGAACATTTAAATTTCGACCATGACCTGCTTACGGAGGAGATTATCAATGACGCCCGTAATTCACCTATCGGCAAACTGTTGCAGCAAATAGCCGCCCTGCCGGAGATAAGGCAGGATAAAGTTTTGTACGCCAAAAGGGAAATTGCCGAGGGCAGATACGACACCAGCGACAGGCTCGATGCGACTGTTGACAGTATTCTTGAAGAGCTGTTGGCCTGACGGGATAAAACAGCCGGCCAAACAGACCTCCGCACAATACGTCTGCACGATTAACAATATGAAAACATCCAAGCATCCAGTCAATAACCAATTCTCGTAACACTTTAGCCGAATGCGTAAAAAAGGGTACAGGCATGTCTTGCGGCGTAAAAACGCCGCTGCGCTTGTGCCAGTCCCCATTTTCCCGCATTCCAAAACATACGGCTAAAGTGTTACGATAAGTTTATGATTGATGATTTGTGTAAATCCTGAAATTTGTTCAAAAAATCTTTCCGCCGTAACAATTCGGTAACATTTGGGGGGTATAAACACTCGCAAAGTGAACAATTTTGTGTTAATCTTATTTTGAAAGGGGCTCAAAATGAAAAAGACGAGTGTTTTACCGGCGGCTGTGTTTTTGACGATGATGGGGGCTGTGTGTTTGGCCGGAGAGGCAAAATCGCCTGCGGTAATGCTGCAGGAGGCAATTTACGCCGAGGAAACCGAGGGCGATCTCGACAAGGCAATTGAGATTTATTCCCAGATACTTGAGCAGTACAAGGAAGTCAAGCGAGTTGCCGCCCGCGCGACTTATCAGCTGGGAATGTGCAGTCTGAAAAAAGGCGATAATAAAAAAGCCGGCGAATACTTTCAGCAGGTCGTTGATTATTATCCCGAACAGACTTCAGTAGTTCAAAAAGCACAGCAGCAGATTGAAAAGATGGGAATAACAACAGCAAATCAAGATGATACCAAAAATCAAAGCATTCAAGAGCTTACGCACGATGATAGTAACAGCGCAGGCAGAGAAAGTATTGCAGGAAGCGGGCATGTGGTTAAATTTCAAGTTTCCGGCGGAGATTGTTTTCTGAGAGCTGTAAAGATTTATGGTTCACGATATGGTTACGACCAGCCGCCAAACGAATATTTTCATATTTATCTCTGTAATGAAAATTTTGAGGCAATTTCTGATTTTCCTTTCCCTTATGCCATATTCCAAAAGGGCAATAAAGATGGCAATCCTCGGGGATGGGTTACACTTAAAATAGAGCCTGCAACTAAAGTGCCTGCAACATTCTTTGTATGTGTCGATTTCAAGCCTGAACAAACCAAAGGTATTTATGTACATCACGATGCAGCAAATTCGGGAAATTCCTTTATTGCAATACCAGGACAACCATTAACACCGGCTGATAAACAAGGCGACTGGATGATTCGTGCTATTGTT
The DNA here is from genome assembly GCA_020721975.1 of Blastopirellula marina. Taxonomy (GTDB): domain Bacteria; phylum Planctomycetota; class Phycisphaerae; order Sedimentisphaerales; family UBA12454; genus DYLR01. The sequence goes on from DYLR01000034.1 coordinate 13,553, forward strand.
GAACAATCATCAGAAAATTCGTCAAAACAAAATAAATTACAGGCGGAGGATTTAACTGTACAGGGCTGGAAATTGTGGCAGGAAAGAAAACTTCCTGAGGCCGAAGAAAAGTTTAAAAAGGCCATTGAACTTAATCCACAGTCGGAAAACGCATATCAGGGACTCGGCTGGGCGCAATTAAATCAAGGCAAAAAACTCAACGCAGAAGAATCTTTCAAAAAATGCGTTGAATTGAATTCTAAAAACTCTGCCGCGTTAAATGGCCTGGGCTGGATAGCACACGGTCAGGGTAATATTGACAGCGCTGTTGAATGGTGGAAAAAAGCTGTTGAAGCAAGCAACGGACAGGCAACAGCATCGATTAGTGGTCTGGCACAAGTATATATGGAAAAAGGCGACTATGAAAACGCTGCTATGTATTACCAGATGTGGCTGAAAGTCGAGCCAAATAATGAAGATGCAAAGAAAGGCCTCAAACAAGCAAAAGGGAATTTGAAATGACAATACAACTCTGCGAATAAATTGCGGCGGCAATAAACCCCCGGCATAAAGCCGGGGGCTAACGAGGTTTGAAATATGATTATCGCGTATATGCTTACGTGGACAACTTATGGCACATGGCTGCAGGGCGACCGGCGAGGCTGGGTAAAAAACGGAGAAATCTTACGCCCGAATGAGAGCCTGGAATCTGTAAATCGCGGACAAATGAAGTTCGGCCAGACCGTCCTGACAAAAGAGCAGAGAATATCCGCTGTTGAAGCCATAATGAATGAGGCAGATGGATTAAAACAGAAAATTTTTGCTCTTGCCGTGTGCAGTAATCATATACATCTGGCGGCGGAAAATATCAATTTGCCCGTCGGCAGAGTCGTTAGTCATTACAAAAATGCCGCCAGGCTGATTTTACAGGAACAAGGCTTTAACGGCAAATTGTGGTCGCAGGGTTTTGACAAAAGATATTGTATGAATGAAAAAGAACTTGCTGCGAAAATTGCGTATATATGCGAACATAAAAATACCGACGCAGAAGTAATAGTTAGCCCGCCGATTTATTCGGCGGGTTCGTTTATTATTCGTTAGCCCCTCGATTTATTCGAGGGGTTAAACCCCCGGCATAAAGCCGGGGGCTAACGAGGTCAGGAATATGAATAAACACAAAGATACACAACTGCGGTGGGTGGTATTGCTGCTTGCGGTGGCGGTGATACTGCCCACTGTGTGTTTGTTGTGGTTTATGACGCAGACCGTCAAAAACGAACGGCTTGCAGTGAAACAAAGGCTCATAAATATTTACAAATCTCATTTTGAAACAGCCCTGCAGGAGACGGAAAACAAATATCTGGAATTTATCGAAAAATATCGCACAAGTTTAAAAGGCGAAACGGTTGCAGAAATATTTGCAAAATCAGTTGGACATGGCAATATTTTCGATAAGTTGGCCGATTGTATGTTGATATTTGACGCGAACGGAAAA
>DYLR01000035.1 GCA_020721975.1 Blastopirellula marina
AGAAAATGGTCTTTACGGGCTGCAGGCCAAACTCGGCAATGAGAATTTTATCAGCCGGGCAAAGCCGCAGGTGATTCAGCAGACCAAAGATAGATTCATCGAATTGCAGGAGCAGTTGAAAAATGTCGATAAGCTGATAGCGGAACTAAAATGACGGTACCTGTTGAATTATCGCGAATAATCATAAATGAGGCCAGTGACCAGCAGATAATAATGCTCAAGGAAATCGGCGGCACGCGGTCATTTCCGATAGTTATAGGTATTGTCGAGGTTCTGGCCATAGACCGCAGGCTCAAAGGGATTGCCCCGCCCAGGCCGATGACGCACGATTTGCTCGCCGGCGTAATTGAAAAAATGGGCGGCGAAGTGGATAAGATAATTGTAACCGATTTGCGAAATCATACTTTCTACGCGGAAATTCACATCAATATCGGCGGCAAAAAAGTAATCGTTGATTCCCGGCCTTCCGATGCTATAGCCCTGAGTGTAGCGACAAACAGGCCTATATTCGTGGCAGAGCAGGTGTTTGAAAAACTGCTTGGATGATTGACATTTAACATTCAACATTGCACATTGTTTAGTTAGCCCCCCGATTTATTCGACGGGTTTTCTTCGTCGCGATTTATTCGCGGGGTTTATCTTAAATTTATGGACAGGCCGAAGGGTTAAAATACCGCTCATTCACATTCGCGGTTTTGTGTTTGGGGTTTTGCCGGGAATGAACTTAACAAAAGCAGTCCGACTGCGATACAGAGCATTGAATCGGCAAGATTGAATGCCGGCCAGTGATGTTCGCCGATATAGAAATCAAGAAAATCGCGTACTTTGCCGCCGTTAAAAAGCCTGTCGTATAAATTGCCGAGTATGCCGGAAGTGAACATTGCAAGCGCCACCTGCACAAGAACATGGTGCTGACGTTCCATAAAATAGATTACAGAAACAAACAATACCGCTATAACTGAAAAGCTGATGAGCATTGTGGTTTTGCCGGCAGCTATGCCCCAGGCTGCTCCGGTGTTTTCGCGTATTACCAGGTCAAACAGCCCGTCAATAACCGTATAAGTTTCAAACGGCTGCGATTTAAGCCAGTTGAATATCGCAGATTTGCTCCATAAATCGGCGACAATACCGCCTGCGACGATAAGCCAGAATATCAGATGTGCTCTGGGTGAGAAGAAAGCCGGCTTGTTAGGATTGTCGGTACTCAAATGAAAATTTTTATAACGATTGGTTGACCCCGACGACAGGCGTCGGGGCTGACATTTTTTAATTTTTACTGGTTTTGATATTTTGCTATCAGTTCATTCAATTTTGGCTGGTCTGGTTTTACCGCAAGCGATTTCTTCCAGTAATCCATAGCGAGTGCCTTTGTGTATTGCCCCTGGGGTCCGTCAATTGCTATAGACTTCATCATATAGGCTACGCCGGCTCCCTTCAGCGACATCCAGTCGTTCGGGTCGATTTCAATTGCCCGGGTATAACTGCTGATAGAACTGTCAATATCGTTCAGCCGCAAATATGCAAAGCCCAGATATTGATGAGCAGCCCCGTTATTCGGGTCGGCCTGAACAATTGTATCGAGTACGGTCTTGCCGGCCTGATAATCGCCGCTGTATAAATGAGCTATGCCGAGGGCAAGTTTCGTTTCGGTATTGGTTGAATCAATTTCCAATGCGCGATTATACGCCAATATGGCAGCCGGGTAATCCTTTTGTGCCGAGCTTATATCGCCAAATAGCTTTTCAACAGCGGCGGATTGCGGGTCTGTCTGTTTTGCAATATTGGCGTTCTCAATCGCCTTGTCAAAATTTTTAAATTCAACATAAGATGAAGCGGCGGCAAGTCTGGCCTCTACGCTTTTGTCGTCAATCTCGGCAGCCCTGACAAAAGCCTCGGCGGATTGATTATAATCCGCAAGCTCTTTATATGCCCTGCCCAACTGCATCCAGTCATCGTAAGAAAACGGATTTATATCCACGGCGTTTTGATAGGCCTGGGCGCTATTTGCAAAATCCATCTGCTCAAAATAAATCTGCCCCAGCAGCGAATAGGCCAGCGAAAACTCGACATCTCTGGCCAGTGCCTCCTTAAGTTTGGCTATAGCCTGGTCGTTCTGGGACTGTTCATACAGGTTCACTGCGTCAACATATAAGTGCGAAGCCGGGCTTTTCTTCTTGGCCTGCTCACACGAACACATCCCTGCCGCCAATACAGCAAGAATTATTGCATACACTAAAGGCCTGATATATCTCGACCTGAACATTCCGAATTCCCTTTCTATTTTAAGGTATATAAAAACAACGCATAAAATTTACATAGTATCCAATATTCTTTATCGACGGCCGGGTCGCGTGGAATTGAAAATTTTCCTGTTTCGCTCGAAAAACCGCGTAAAATTATCAGACTGCCGCAATTCATAACTATATGTCAAAGAATATCTTGCAAAAACCGACTATAATGGATATAAACTTGCAAAGACAAGCTGTTATTATAGGTAAAATCCTGTTAAAATGGGAAATTTGTATGCGATTTAGTCAAGCCCTTATACCGACCGTAAAGGAAGTGCCTGCGGATGCCGAAGTACCGAGTCATCAATTGATGATCCGGGCCGGTTTAATGCGAAAGGTAGCCAGCGGCACATACACCTATTTGCCTCTTGGCTGGCGGACACTGCGAAAGGTTATAGAAATTGTGCGCCGGGAAATGGACGCAGCCGGTGCGCAGGAAATTCTTATGCCTGCGGTTCAGCCGATGGAGCTTTGGCAGCAGACCGGACGCAACGTTGACTACGGCCAGACAATGGCTCATTTTACCGACCGCCACGGCAGAGAAAACGTACTTGCTCCCACTGCCGAGGAGGTCGTTACCAGCACAGCTGCCGGCGAAATCAATTCGTACAAGCAGCTGCCTGTAAATCTGTATCAAATCAGTTTCAAGTTCCGCGATGAATTTCGTCCGCGTTTTGGGGTATTGCGTTCGCGGGAATTTATAATGAAGGATGCATACAGTTTTCACGCAAATTATGAATGTCTCGACAGGACTTATAAAATTATGTACGAAACTTATTGCCGGATATTCAGACGCTGCGGCCTGGAATATGTTATCGTCGAGGCTGAGAGCGGCGAAATGGGCGGCAGCGGCTCGCATCAGTTCACCGTCCCATGTCAATCCGGCGAAGATATTATTGTTTATACCGCCGACGGCTCTTACGCAGCCAATATCGAAAAGGCAATAGTTGACCCGCTGCCCAAACAGCAGCCTTACGGCAATATCGGTGCAATGGAGGATGTTCATACGCCGAACGTTAAAACAATTGCGGATGTCTGTGAATTTTTGCAGCGCCAAAGCAGGGACCTGATTAAAACATTGATATACGCTCACGAAAAATCATTTGTCGCGGCAATGGTGCGGGGCGATTTTGAGGTAAATCCTGAAAAGCTGCGAATCAATGCCGGCGGCAGTGTGGAAATGGCCTCGGCGGAGCAAATAGAAGAATTAACCGGTGCAGCAGTGGGATTTGCCGGGCCTGTGGGATTGTGCAATAAAAATGTGAAAATGATAATCGACCACTCCGTTGCAGGTATGGCTGCCGGAATCTGCGGGGCAAATAAAACCGATTATCACACCAAAAACGTCGTGCCGGGCAGAGATTTTCCGCTTGCCGGGGAAAATATTAAAATCGCCGATATTCGCAATGCAGTCGAGGGCGATACTCATAACGGACAAAAACTGCTGTTCAAAAACGGCATTGAAGTCGGCCAGGTATTTAAGCTCGGCACAAAATACAGCGAAAAGCTCAACGCCTGTTTTCTCGATGCGGACGGCAAAAGCAAACCCTGCATTATGGGCTGCTACGGCATAGGAATCAACCGTATTGTCGCAAGTGCAATAGAGACCGGCCACGATGAAAACGGAATTATCTGGCCGATTAGTATTGCTCCTTATGAAGTAATAATTGTGCCGACCGGCGGCGAGCAGGAAGTAGTTGCCGCAGCCGAAAAGATTTACAATGACTTAAAATCACAGGGTGTTGAAGTACTGCTCGACGACCGCGACGCCCGTGCAGGCGTGAAATTCAAGGATGCCGACTTAATCGGCATTCCCGTAAGAATCACCGTGGGCAAAAAAGCGCTTTCAGAAAATCAGGTTGAGATTAAACTCCGCCGCAATGCCCAGGTTGACAAGGTCGGACTTGATTCGGTCGTAAATGAAACAAAAACAAGGATTGCAAAATTGAAGGAAGAATTGAAAGCATTTTAGATTTTGGATTTTTTCGGATTTCGAGTTTCGAGTTTCGGATTTTTAATATATGTGGCAGTTGCATAAGCCGCAAAAGGTCAAATTGATTGTAGGGATACTTGCCGCGGGCGATTCGGCTGTTTGTGCGGCAAAGCAGGGCGTAGAAAAAACATTCGGCAAAATCGACCTGGCAAGCAATATCTGGCCTTTTACGCACACCGATTATTACACAGAGCAAATGGGCAAAGAAATACACAGGCAATTTGTGAGTATTGAACATTTAATCGCTCCTGAAGCTCTTGCTGAAATCAAAATATGTGCCAATAATCTTGAGCAGCAGCTTGCCGGACAATTGGCTTTGCCGTTTCCCAGGCCTGTGAATCTTGACCCCGGCTATATTGAGCCGAGCAAATTAGTTCTGGCAAGCACTAAAAATTTTTCGCATCGTATCTACATAGGCAGCAGCATCTGGGCGGAGGTAACATTGATTAGAGCCAAAGCAGGCTGGACAGCGCTGCCTTATACTTTCCCCGATTACCGCCAGGGCTGTTATCACGAGTTTTTTGAAAAGGTACGGTTAAAATTGAAGGAGCAGTCCGAATGATACTTCTGCTGGGAATCACCGTAATGCTCGGTGCGTGCGTAATGTGCGGAGTATTGACCGTCGTTATCAGACGGCTGTCGATGAAATTTGATTTTGTCGCCCGGCCAAGAGACGACCGGTTTCACAGGTCAATCGTACCGCTGGGCGGGGGGGTAGCCATATTTCTGACTATTGTTATATTCGCTTTATCAGGCTATTTTGCCGCGTTTATGTTCAGGGATTCAGCCGGAAATATAGCTGTTCACGCAGGGAATTTTTTCAACAAAACCGCCGAGCTGTTTTCCATACTGGTTTCAGCCCTTTTGCTTCACCTGCTTGGTCTTTGGGATGATAAAAAACGCCTTAAGCCGGCAGTTAAGCTGTTTTTTCAGTTCGCAGCCGCTTTGATTTTGTGCCTGGCCGGCGGTATTCGTGTCGAATTATTTATTGACAATATTTTCATAACCACGGCGATAAGCTGCCTGTGGATTGTACTTGTTATAAATATGTTTAATTTCCTTGACAATATGGACGGGCTTAGCGCCGGCATAGCGGCGATTGTCGCATCTATTCTGTTTGTCTGTTCGCTAATCAGCGGGCAGATATTTGTCTCGGCGCTGGCGGCGGTATTTGTGGGCGCTTTGCTGGGGTTTCTAATCTTCAATTTTCGTCCGGCTGTAATATTCATGGGCGATGCCGGTTCGCTGGTCGTAGGGCTTGTCGTCGCCGTTTTAACGCTTAAGACCACATATTTTCGGCAGGCTACGGACGAACAATGGTATGCGGTTATTACGCCTGTACTGGCTTTGACTGTACCGCTGTATGATTTTCTGAGCGTAACGGTTTTGCGGATTTCACAGGGCAAAAGCCCGTTTGTGGGCGATACGCAGCATTTTTCACACAGGCTTAAACGTCGCGGGCTTTCTGAAAGCCAAATTGCTCTGACTCTTTATCTTGCAACACTGGCGACGGGATTGGGGGCGATTGTGCTTCGATATGTAAGCTGGATTGGCGCAGTTTTAATCACAGTGCAGACGATAATGGTAATGGGTATAATCGCAATACTTGAAATGACCGGGAAGCCACACGACAATGCCAAAAACCTGTAAAGAATTTCCTCGCACCGGCGTTGGCAAAGAATGCAGCCCGGCGTGGAAGATATTTGACATAACGCTTTTGAGTGTATGCCTTTCCATACTCGCGCTTCGCTGCACCCTGACCGAATCGCCCAATACCGCCGTTACCACGATGATGGGTTCTGGCTATGATGCAATTTACAGCGCAACTGCCTCCACCGTACTTATCCTTGCCGCAATTTGCTGGTTGATTTCCATAATCTGGCGCAAAGCAGGGCGGTATCGTTTTACCTTCCTTGAGCCGGGCATTTTACTATTCTTTATCGCAGGAATAATCGGTTGTTTTACGGCATCCGACAAGCGTGCCGCCATAACGGATTTTGTCGCCATATTTTCGTCTATGGCCGCCGCAGTGATTCTTGTGCAGCTGCTCAACTCGCCTGCAAAACGAATGATTCTGCTTATGGCTGTAATTTCTCTGGGATTTGTCAATTTTGTTCAGAGTCTCGACGAGGCTTATTCGAGCAATCAGTTTATGATTGAACAATACAAACAAAATCCGGATGAACAATTGCAGCGGCTGGGAATCGAAAAAAACACGCTTGCTCATTTTATGTACGAACACCGGCTGTTCTCAAAAGACATTCGGGGATATTTTACTACCGGCAACAGTGCGGGGTCGTTTATCGTTCTGTGCATTTTTATCGGCGCCGGTATATTCACGGCGGAATTAAGACGCATAAAAAATGCGGATAAATTCAGCGGCGCACCGTGCCTGGCGATGATGTTGTATATGGCTGCGCTGATATGGGCGGCGGTTCTTATGCACAGCAAAGGCGCAAACGCATCGCTGATTCTGCTTGGCGTTGCTTTTGTTATTTGTTCGGTATTCGGCAGGTTGCTTTATAAAATTCGTTTTGCACTGCTTATCGTTGTTTTAGCGGTCTTTTTTTGCGCTGTGGGATTTGTCATTTACCAGGGTAAAACGCACGGCGGCCTTCACGGGTGGGGCAACTCGATGTTTGTTCGCTGGCAGTACTGGCAAAGCGCATGGCGGATTTTTACAGAACACTGTTTCACCGGCATCGGCGGCGGAAATTTTGCGAAGTATTACCTTCTTTATAAAGACCCTGCCGCCATTGAGACCGTCAAAGATCCGCACTGTTTTATCCTTAGCCTGATTAGTCAGTACGGCATATTGGGTACGGTCGGGTTTTTAGCGGCAATGCTTGTTCCTGTGTTTAAAATTATTTTTTATCCGGCAAAACAGCCGGGTATTCAACCCTCACTGCACAAAGCCGGAATCCTGCCTGCACTGGCATACATCTCAATATTTATAACTGCCGTAATGTTAATCGTCCGCCCCGTTCTTATACAGGTGGAATACACTCCCGATACTGCAGCGAGAATTTACGTATATGGAATGTTATATTTTCTGCCTGTTGCGGCCTTTGCGTTTTCGATGTGGTTTTTGGCCAGGGCGTTGTTTTGGAACTTTATTTGTGAGCCGAGTATTTGCGCGATAATCTGTGGAATTGCCGCGGTTGTGCTGCACAACACGATTGATTTTGCAATTTTCGAGCCGGGCGTGTCGCTGGCGTTCTGGAGCGTTATTGCTTATCTTGCGGCACAGACAAATGTTATTGCCCCGGATTCACCGCTCTGTGCAGGTATAAACGCATCTCCGGCAAAAAACAAACCGGGTTTTCCGCTGAAAATATTTTTAACGTCGGCAATGATAATTTTTGCCTGGCTGATTATTAAAATTACTTTGCTGCCTGTGGCGCGAACCTGTGTGAAAATGGAATCAGCCAAGAGTTTCGCAAATAACGGACAACTTGAGAAGGCCGTCGAAAGTTTAAACGGCATTGAAAACGACGACATTCTTGCGTCCGAAACTCTGCGGTTCAGAGCCAGACTGAACGTTGCGGCGTTTGTTAATACCGGCAAAACTCCAGAGATTTACAGACTGCATTGTGCAGATGACGATTTGCAGCTTGCAGCAAAAAGAAATCCGGCAGATTACGACATATATTCCGACCTGGCCGATGTTCAGCGGCTGCTTGCGGACAATATTAAGGATAATCGCCTCGAATTGCTTCAAAAGGCTTATAACAGCTCAAAAAAGTCGCTTGAATGTTATCCTGGCAACAGCGAGGAATTGCTGAAATTCGCCGAGATTGCCGAGCTTGTCGGAAAAACCGGCGATGCCATTTGGGCTTATCGCAAAGCCGTTGAAATTGAAGACGCTTTTCGCAGGCAGTTTGCAGAAATGTATCCCGGCAGACCCGTCTTCAGCAGAATGGGAGAACTGAATTATCAGCAGACGATTGAAAAAATTAAAGAACTTGCGAAATGATGCCCGCGATTATGCATCAGGGTTTATTTTGGCCATGATTTCGTCGGGAATATCAAAGTTTGAATAAACGTTTTGAATATCGTCGTGGTCGTCAAATGCCTCCATCATTGCAAGGATTTTCGCGGCAACTTCAGGGTCGTCTATCGGAATCGTATTCTGCGGCACCATTGCAATTTCAGAGCTTTCGACAGGAATTTTCTTTTCCTCAATAGCCCTTTTCAGGCCTTCATAAGCAGCGGGGTCACAGGTGATACTATAAACATCGCCTGTGGTCTGCATGTCATCTGCACCTGCGGCAAGGGCGATTTCCATCATTGAATCTTCATCAATGGAACCGGTTTTGACGGTTATAACACCCTTTTTGCTAAACAGATAATGAACACATCCGCTTGTGCCGAGCGCACCGCCGCCGCGCTCGAATATTTTTTTTATTTCCGGCCCGGTTCTGTGCCGGTTATCCGTCAGAGCCTCGGCCATAATGGCGATGCCCTTCGGGCCGTAGCCCTCATAAAGCACCTGTTCGTAAGTTTCCGAGCCGAGTTCGCCAGAGCCTTTTTTAATGGCTTTTTCGATGGTGTCCCGCGGCATATTGGCGGCCTTTGCGGTGTCTATTGCATATCTCAGCGAAAGATTCTGCGAAGGATCGCTGCCGCTTTTCGCGGCAACTATGATTATCCTGGCAATCTTACTCCATACCTTGCCGCGTTTGGCATCGTTGGCGGCTTTTTTATGCTTTATACTTTTCCAGTGCGAATGACCGGCCATAGCATAACCCTGTTAAAAATAATATCCTATAATCCAAAAAATGACCAATAACTAAACCTTCAATAATCAAACACCGTTTCGCAGATATATTGGTTATTGAATTTTGGTTATTAAATAGATGTTGTGTTATTGGTCATTGGTTGTTTCTTTAATGAACTACTTTATTCAGCGGATAAGTAATAATTCCCGATGCGCCTGCACGTTTCAGTTCAGGCACAAGTTTGCGTTCCACCTTATCCTCTACAATTACCTCGACTGCCACGTATTCCGAATCGGCAAGCGATGAAATTGTGGGACTTTTTTCAGCAGGCAATACCTTCAAAACCGAATCAAGGTCAGATTTTTTGACGTTCATTTTAAGCCCTACGGCGGTCTTTGCATTTATAGCCGCCTGCAAAAGCGTTGCAATATCTTCAATTTTCTGCCGCTTAAATCTGTCCTGCCAGGCTTTTTTGTTCGCAATGAACCGGGTTGTGGAAACCAAAACAGTGTCGATTATTCGCAGATTATTTGCCTTAAGCGACGAGCCTGTTTCCGTAAGCTCTACAATTGCATCCACCAGGCGGGCTTTTACTTCCGTTGCGCCCCAGCTGAATTCAATTTTGACGTTTATGCCTTTCTGTGCAAAGTATTTTTTCGTTACGCCCATAAGCTCCGTAGCTATTAGTCCGTCCCGCAAATCCTCCGGCTTTGTTATGTTTGACTCGTTCGGTACAGCCAGCACCCATCGCGTGGGGTTGCTTGTGGCCTTGCTGTAAAGCAGTTCGCAGACCTCATGTACATTCGAGCCGTTTTCCGTTATCCAGTCATAGCCGGTAAAACCTGCGTCAAGCACGCCGTCCTCGACATATCTGCTCATTTCCTGCGCCCGCAGCATTATAAGATTTATCTGGTCGTCGTCGATTCGCGGAAAATAGCTGCGTTCATATCCGGTGATATTGAAACCGGCCTTTTCAAACAGCTCAAAGCTTGCATCCTGCAATGAACCTTTGGGAATTCCAAGTTTTAAAACCGTCTGAGACAATTAAGTACCCTTTCATTATCACTACAACGCTATACTTTTGGTTATTATAATCCAATTTCTTGCACTACAAGGCTTTAAATCTTTATTGCAAAATGGGTAATCCAATTTTTTCAAGCCGTTGGCTGTGCTGTATTATTTTATCAGGTAGTTTTTTCCGGGGGCGACGCGGATTTTCCCGGCAGTTTTCCGGGGCTTCGTATTTTGTTTCCCTGACCATCCGTACCATAATCAAAGCCGAGAGCTGCCGGCAGCTGGCCGCCTGCCGCATCGGAACCGAATATTGCATCGTGCTCGCTCTGCAAAGCGGCCGTACCCGCTTTTTCTACAGCCCTTTTAAGACCTCCGGGTGTGCCGTTAATAAATTTATACAAGACCGTTTCGCCGTTGATAATCGCAGTTGCAAGCTGTGAACGCAACTGTTCTTTGCCTTCGACATTTATAATTTCAATATAGCTTTGAATCAGATAGGAATACAATTGAGCATATTTGGGCCCAAGTGTGGCACGATTGCCGTCATTGGCGGCAATTTGAGCGGCCAGCGCATCCAGCAAAGCCCTGTCAACAGAAGCGTCGGCAATATTCGACTGCGCATATAAGGACAGTCTGGCATCGGCGCAATTTCGTATCAGTTGAACTGCTGCGGCATTGTTTAGTCTGCCGGCAAAGTCAAGAATACTTATCAATATCCGCGGTTCGGAAGCGCTTTGTGCTACTTTTTCCAGCGAAGAAACCATTTCTGGAAGGTTGTCCCACTTTTGGAGTTCCGAAACAATCAGCGGATTTGTGAGCGTCTTTACGGCTGCATACTGAATTTTTATATCGTTGAAATCCACATAAGGCAGCGCAAGTTTTGCAAGCTCAGCGATATTCGTATCGTGCAGCATAAGCATAATATTGAAAGTAATCAAAAGTCCCGTCTGCTTATGAACCCCCTGTCCCTGCAGCGCCTTACCGATGGCCGGCGGAATATGTTTTTGTGCCGCCTGTGTAAAAGCCGGGCCGTATTGTATCTGTGCAGAGGCCTCCTGTGAGCTGCTGCGAGAAACTACGGTCGTTCGCAGTTCCACCATTTGTGATGTGTCGGTTGTTTCAAGAAGTTCTGCCATTGCCTCCTGGACAAAACCGTCGATAATCCTGAAGTCTTCATCAGCAAGTATTGTTTTCTTTCTTACTGCGTCGATTTTTCTGGTATTAAGCCCCCAGCTTGGATATGCCGCAACCAGCAATATCAGACCGGAAATCAGCAACCTTGTGATTTGTGTCTGCATAAAAGCCCCAAAATACTTTACCTCGAAAAACAGGGAAAATAATAGACAAACCTTCCCCACCATTGTAAGTTTAATAATAAGATGCCGTTATGTCAAGACGAAATTGTTGCTAATCGGAAGGCTTTGTGGCATAATACAGGATATGAATTTCTTATTTTGAGGTCTAATTTGGATATGACTGGAAAAATTATATATTGTCTGATTTGGGGTATTTGTCTGCTTTGCAGCGGTTTAGTTGCCGCCGGGGAGTCAAATGAAATATTTCTTATCAGTAATGTAAATGAGCCTGATGCTTCTGCGGTCGCCATAACCAAAACCGGCGAAGAAACTTCTCTGCCGCTTTTAAACGCCAGTTTTGTAAGTATTTTCAGCGAATATGTTGACCCGGCCGGACAGGTTGACTACCCCCGGCTTCGCCGCCAGAGGCTCGAATTATATCACGCCATCCAAAAAATTGCCGATGTTTCACAGGAAATTTACGATAAATGCGATAAAAATGAAAAATTGGCATTCTGGATAAATACGTATAATTTGTGTACGCTGAAAGCCGTTATTGACAATTATCCCATCAAACGCAACCGCTGGATAAGCGTTTTTTATCCGCTCGGGGTCAAACATATTCCAAATCTGTGGACACAACATTATTTTTGGGTGCTTGGCCGACAGTACAACCTGCGGGAAATTGAACAGGAAATAATTATAAACGAATTCAACGATGTGAGGGCGTGTTTTGCAATTACATATTGCACAAAAAGCAGTCCGCCATTGAGAAACGAACCTTACGTCGGCAGGGTACTCGAAAATCAGCTCAATGACCAGGTAGTAAGATTTATCAGAAACGGCCAGGCCATTAATATCAACCAGAGCAGTAAAGTCATAGCTTTTTCTCCTGTTTTCAAGCTTTACAGCAGCTTTTTTGTTCGTAAATTCTCCGGCATAAGAATGTATCGCACGCTGTCAGATGAGGAAAGATGCTTCCTGATATTCCTCAAAGACTACCTCGGCGAAGAAGATGTGCGATTTCTGAAAACTCAAAAAGTTACCGTTTCATACCCAGCCTATGACTGGTCGTTAAACGGACCTGTAAATAATGAATAATCAAAATTTTAAGCAAAAAGGAGTTCACTTCAACAATGGCAAAGAAATACAATACGGTTAACGTCAATCGTGATTCCGGCAGACATCTGTTCACCAGCGAATCGGTAACAATGGGACACCCCGATAAAGTGGCCGACCAGATTTCCGATTCTATTCTCGACGCAATGATTGCACATGACCCGTACAGCCGGGTGGCCTGTGAGACGCTTGTAACCACCGGCCTGGTTGTTGTTGCAGGCGAAATTACTACTAAATGCTATGTGGACATTCCAAAGGTAGTACGCAAAACCATAAAAGAGATAGGCTATGACGACCCTTCGATGGGTTTTGACGGTGACGACTGTGCCGTAGTAGTTTCTATCGGACAGCAAAGCCCGGATATATCTCAAGGCGTTACCGAAGGCGTGGGTCTGCACAAGGAACAAGGCGCAGGAGACCAGGGCCTGATGTTCGGCTTTGCCTGCAAAGAAACCGCAGTGTTAATGCCAATGCCGATATATTTAGCTCATCGAATCACCGAAAGACTTGCGACTCTGCGCAAAAACGGAACGATAAAATGGCTGCGTCCCGACGGCAAAAGCCAGGTAACGGTAGAATATGAGAATAATAAACCAAAACGGATTCATACCGTCGTGGTTTCTACCCAGCACGCCGCGGATGTAAAATACGCAACAATCAGAAAAGAAATTATTGAGAAAGTAATAATGCCGACTCTGCCGGAAAAGCTGGTCGATAAAAAGATTATCTTCCATATCAATCCGACAGGCAGATTTGTTGTAGGCGGACCAAAAGGCGATTGCGGCCTTACCGGTCGCAAGATTATCGTCGATACTTACGGCGGCAGAGGCTCGCACGGCGGCGGAGCGTTCAGCGGCAAAGACCCGTCAAAGGTTGACCGCACCGCAAGCTATATGGCAAGATATATTGCCAAGAATATTGTTGCAGCCGATTTGGCAGATACCTGCGAAATTCAGGTTTCTTACGCAATCGGCGTTGCCGAGCCGATTTCAGTGCTGGTCGATACCGAAGGCACGGCAAAAGTATCGGAAAGCAAAATTCAGCAGGCCGTGATTGATTTATTCCCGATGACGCCCAAAGGTATGATAAAGCATTTGAATCTGCTCAGGCCGATTTATCGTGATACCGCCTGCCACGGCCATTTTGGCAGAAACAATCCGAACTTCACATGGGAAAAAACCGATATGGTTGATAAGCTGCGAAAGGCAGTAGGATTGAAATAAGGCAACAAAATGACATTACATCGCGAATAAAATTGGAAAAACAGAACTAAATAAAACCGAAGCACGAAATCCGAAATACGAAATAAATTCAAAATTCCAAATTAGAATAACCAAGACGAAGAGTTCGTTGTTTAATAATAGGGGACAGTCACCTATTTTTCAAATCTCAACCGCAAAAAATGGGGACTGGCACAAGCGCAGCCGCGTTTTTACGCGGCAAGACGTGCCTGTACCCTTTTTTTGCGAAAGTGTTGTCTTAATTCTTATTCGGATTCCAATTTTGGTCTGCCGACAGGCAATAATAATAGGCAATAATAGGTGACTGTCCCCTATTATTCCCCTATTATTCAAAGCTCTATCATTGCCTTGATAACGCCGCCGCTGTAACTATCCACAAGGTCAAAGGCTTTTTGGGCGTCTTGGAGTTTAAAACTGTGAGTAATCATAAAATCGCAGTTGGCTCTGCCGGACGCCATTAAATCAATCGCTTTTTCCGTACAGGCATTTTGCCGGCGGATGTTCACTATTGTCAGTTCCCTGCGGCGAATTATATCTATCGGAAAGCTGATGCGGTCGAATCGCGGAATGCCCACGATAACCAGCACCCCGCCGGGGCGAAGAACAGAAACCGCCTCGTCAAGCGTGCTTTGTTGACCTGCACATTCAAAGGCCGCATCCAGTCCGAGCGGCTCTAATTTTGAAATATCAGCAGCGATGTTTTGCTTTTGCGGATTGCCGACCCACGCTGCACCGAGATTTTTGCAAACTTCAATTCGTGATGGAATGATTTCCGTCATATAAATTTTTTCTGCTCCCATCGCACGAGCGGCAACAAAACAGCTCAGACCGATAGGCCCTGCGCCGAGAATCAGAATTTTTGAACCTGCCTTTACGCCGCCCTGTTGTGCCGAGTAATACCCTATTGTAAAAGGCTCTGAAATTGCGGCCTGACGAGGATTTAATCGCCCGCTTACATTTACCAGCGATTCCTGCGGCATAACGATATATTCACACAGGCAGCCCGGACCCTGGCCGGGTGTGCCGAGAAACTTTAGATTTCGACAGGTATTTTCTCGCCCTATTTTGCACTGGTCGCACGCTCCGCACC
>DYLR01000036.1 GCA_020721975.1 Blastopirellula marina
ATTTTCGACCGTATTGCGGCTGTGCGAAAGAAATTTGTCCAGAGCCTTGGCATAGTGATGCCGCTGGTCCGGCTCAAGGATAACATCAATCTGGCGCCGACAAGTTATGAAATAAGAATACTCGACCATATCGTTGCCACAGGGCAGCTCGAACCGGATATGCTTATGGCAATGGACTCGGGCCGTTCAACCGTTAAAATATCAGGCACGCCTACAAAAGAACCTGTTTACGGACTGCCGGCATACTGGATACATCCGTCCGTGAAGGAATCCGCCGAGATTAATGGCTTCACCGTAATCGACCCTGAATCCGTATTCATCACTCACTTGTCTGAAACGCTCAGAAAACACGCCCACGAACTGCTCAGCCGCGAAGATGTGCAGGGTCTGCTCGACAGGCTCAAAAAGTCCCAACCCGCCCTGGTCGGCGATGTCATAGGCGAACTGGTGCCTGTCGGCCTGCTGCAGCGGGTGCTGAAAAATCTTCTTGCAGGCGGTCTGCCGATAAAACAGCTCGGTCTGATTCTCGAATCGCTCGGCGAATCCGCACCAAAAACCAAAAATCCCGTTATGCTCACGGAGCTTGTCCGCAAAAGACTCTCTCGCAGCATTACCGAATTGTTCAAAAGCGACGACGGAAAAATATATGCCATTATCCTGCACCCCGGACTGGAACACCAGATGCTTTCTACGCTGAAGCAGGAAGGCGAAAATATCCGTATTGAAATGCCTACGGACATGGCCGTCGATTTAACGCGAAACATCGCATCAGCCTGGAAAAGGCAAATGGAGGCCGGGCGGGACAAAATAACGCTTGCCTGCGACTCGCGTCTGCGCTGGTCTTTGGCGGAAATGCTCAGCAGAACCGTTCCGCAGCTCAATGTTATTGCGTACGATGAAATAGCTCTCGGAGTGGATGTCGAACCGGTAGAAACAGTAAATGTCGTTCAGGCGGTTAATCGAATGACGGATATTGAACAGCAGATTGCCGAATCTGCAGCCTTATGATTTTAAATATTGAATTTGAAACGTTAAATGCCAATCGATTCTAAAAAAATATCTATGATTTCTGCGGCGATGTTTTTCTTCGGTATTGCCGTTATTTGTGCTATTAATGGCATTGAGCCGTTCTGCTGCGGCAAACGGGCTGCAATTGCCGCAATATTCGCATACATAATCACAACCGTCGCCGTGAAAATCGTGAACATAGTCATTATCGAGGCCATAGCAGGCAGTCTGACAGAAAAACAGCATAGAGATACGGATGCCCAAAAGCAATAACAACCCTGTTTTAATCGAAGAAACCGACGTTTTGATGCGGGCAGCGGCAGTTCGCGCATATAAAAGCCAGTCATCCCGGCCGGGCTGCGACGATATTGAAAAAAATCTGCATATCGTGCATAAAATCGCTCATCGTGTGGCCAGATATCTAAAACCGCCGCTTGCATTTGAAGACCTTGTTTCTGCCGGAATTGTCGGTCTTGTCAGAGCTGCAAAAGATTTTGACCCGTCCCGTCATGCCGAATTCACGACATACGCACATATCAGAATCAAAGGCGCGATAATCGACGAAATGCGAAACTGGTCTTTCACTCCGCCGGATATTCATCGCCGCATAAGCAGTCTTGCCGAAATAAGCTCCGCTTATATGCGCAGATGCGGCTCGATGCCGGACGATGAGCAGCTTGCCGAAGATATGAAAATCAGCATCGATGAGCTTTATGAAATCTACCAGCAGGCTCGTGCAAGGGCTTTTCTGTCGCTGGACCGCTGCGACAGGAACGGCGATGCCTCGCTGGCCGGAATAATCGCAAACGAACAGTGCGGCCCGCAACTGGGAATCGAGCAAAGCGAACTGAAAAAGCGGCTGGCCTGCGCTATTTCCGAGCTTCAGCAAAAAGAAAGGCTGATAATTATTCTTTATTATTATCGCAACATGACAATGAAACAAATCGCTGAAACGCTTGAAATTACCGAGTCGCGGGTCAGTCAGCTTCACGCAAGAACTTTATTTAATCTTTCCGTTAAATTAAAGGATTACAGAAATGACAAATAATGATTTCAATTTCGTCGGGTCGCTTGAACAGTATCCGGCCATAACCTCTATGGCCGGTTCTGCTGAAAAAAAGAACAACGGCAAAAACATCCCGGCAAAACGCACAAAAAAACGGGATGATAACAGCCGCAACCGGTCCGCCGGCGAAAATATCGACGAGTCGCCCTGCGGCGGTCTTGACATAACAGCATGAATTAACACAGGGCAGATATCCTGCCATTGAAATATCATAAGGAGATTTTTAACAATGTCGCAAACAACAGGAAAAGTTTTGAAAGTAGACCAGGTAAAAATTGACGGCAGTATTCGGTTGTCGCCGGGAATGGCTGCGGCCGCTGCCCCACGACCGCAGACAGCCGCCGTTCAACCGGTGCACAGCGGCGCAGCAGCGCCCAAAGCCGTTATCGCCGACAGCCACAACGACCACGTTATTATAGAAATCACATGCAGTTGCGGACGAAAAATGTACCTTCGCTGCGACTATGCGAAATAAACTTTAACCGGAGAATTAACTTATGAATAAAATTCAAACATTACAGGTCGTACTGACAATTGCAGCTCTTTCGCTGTGTGCGGGCTGCGTGGATAAAAAGCAGGCTGAAAACACGCTGTCTCCTGCACACAAAACCGCCGAAAAATCCGAGCAGACGGATGTCGAAAAGAAATTCAAACCGGTAAATCAGCAGCAGCCAGGCGTTGTGGAATCAGCCCTTGAATTGTCACAGAAATATGCCGAAGCATCGGACAGACTTGCAAAGGCCGAGCTTGACAATACAAAACTTACGGAAGAAAACAAACGGCTGAATGAAAAACTTGCCAAAACCGGCGCCGAACTCGAACAGACAAAAAAGGAACTCACCCAGGCCAATGAGACGCTGATAGACTTTCAGATTGAACTGAACAACTGGAAAGAAAACATTCTCGGCTACCGCGACGAAATGCGTGAAAGCCATAAGGCCATACTTGAATCGCTGATGAAAATCTATGAGGTACTCGGCGCAGAAGTAACCAATGCCGAACTGCCGGCATCATCAGATGCAAATAACGTTCAGGCAAAGGCGGTGAATTAAAATGAAGGTCAGGCCTATAAATCGGTGTCTGCTGGTAATTACATTGTCAGCCGTTTTTATCGCCGGCTGCCGTAGAGCCGTCGATATTGCAGGGTCGGATCCTGATTATTATTATCTTAATAAAAATCGGAATCTCGAGAATGTCGGACGGGTTGCTTTTATTGAATTCGAAAACAAAACTGACTTTCCGGATATTCATACAACCGTAGCCGATTCGCTGCTGGCACAGATACAAAACAAGCATCTGTTCGGCGTTGACTATATTGCCGGCGATGATGTCCGCTGGAAAAATCTCTCGCTCCAGGCCGACCAGAATTTTACGCTTGAACAAATCGTTCAAATCAGAAAATCGCTCGGTACAAATGCCATTCTCAGCGGTGCGATAACTATGTACCAGCCTTATCCGCATATGAAGCTTGGTATTCGTATAAAACTAATCGATTTGGACGAAAATCGGCTGCTGTGGGCTGTCGAAAATGTCTGGGACAGTTCCGATAAAAAAACGCAGGCCCGCATAGCCGATTATTTTTCCAGACAGCACAATCCCAGTTATGCTCCGTGGTATCAGAAAATGACCGGCGAGAATATTCATCAGCGGCTTGTGAGCGTAAGTCCAAAGCAATACGCTGAATTTATTGCCTTTGAAATATGCCGGACGCTTGACAAAAATTGAAAAAATCGGCGAAAAGCGTATTTCGGCAAAAATTTTCGGCCGCTTTAGAAAAAAATAAAAAAATTGTTAAGTTTTGCCGAAAAACACCGAAAAAATATATTGAGCAACGGCTCAGGAGTTTATTTTCGATGATAGAAAAAGTGACAAACAGCCCGGTAAATAATCTGTTCAGCAGTCCGCTTTACCGCAACAATAGCGGAATTGGGGGCATTCAAAATCAAGTTTCCTCCGATACCCAAATTGAAAATGCTACTCTCATTAAGATGGCGATGATGTCTGCGGTTCAGTCCGATAAAAATGCTGTTGAAACTGCACGCAGATTGATTCAAAGCGGCGAACTTGATACGCAGGAAAATATCCTTCTTGCCGCCGAGCAAATGCTGAAATTCGGAATATAAATTGAAAACACGGCCGGTTCATGGATGAGCCGGTGGATATCAGGAAAAGGACTGTTCCTGATTGGCGAGAGGTGAAGGCTCAGTTGCCCATAAGTTATCATCCCTCGCCTTTTTTACATACGATAAAACAGCAGGCAGGTCGGGTTAATCTCCCTGCGGATTTTTCTCCAGCGACGAAAGCAGACTTTCAAGCTGTGTGTTGGTATTATTAAGCCTTTCCGAAAGGAATCGCTTTTCCATTTGCAGTATCACCATTATTGTCGCCAGCGTAATAACGGCGAAAAGCATTGACCAGGCAATTGTCCTCCACAATTTCAGCCTGTGCCGCAACGATTGAAAAACACCCAGCTCAAACTTGTGCTGCAACCTGGCTGCCTCGGTTTTGATATGTTCATTCTGCAAATGATTCTCAATGTCGGCAAGAACATCCAATGTTATCTCATTATCCGTTGCTGCAGTATCGGTTATATTTGTTGCCGTCATTTTGTCATTACCGCCGCATCTGTCGTTTTCCTGCGGAAAATCTTCGGATACATCGGGCGGTTCGCTAAATATTTGCCCAACAGTCTGCGAATAGTGGGCGCATTTGAGATGGAGTTTCTGCTCGTCAAAACTGCCGTCAGGCATATCAGTTATCGGAACATCGACTACATAAACTCTGCCATGTTTTTTGCGAAGTTTGACGATTCCCAGATCGCCGCAGGCCTGTATAACATCAACCGGAACGCCCTGCCGGACGGCAAAATCTTCTATGGGAACTAAAGGTTTATCGAGCGACAATATCATATAATCGTATAAGCAACCCTTTGAAAAATTATGGAACCTACATAAGACAGACCCGTCTTCATTATTTATAGGGCAAGCTATATAATTATTTTCGGACTTTTCAACAGCATCGCTTGAATTTTAGATACAAACTTATCACAAAAAAATTGCAAATTCGATTAACATATCCGCATTATATAAAAACCAAATTAGGAACAATCCCTTTTTGCGATATTTCAAATCCCATAAGTATTATATCCTTTTTTCCGATACAAATACTATGAAGTTTAGTTTTCGTAAAGATTGTACATACATAAGTTCGCTGCGGTCGCACTGCAGGGGAATCTTTGCCCCTCTGTCCGACCTCGCCGTTATATTTGACCGGTCCGGGCATTTAATTTATATCAACGATACGGCAGCTGCCCAATTCAAAATTGCAGATAAGAACAATTTCTGCCTGTCTATGGACGAAACGTTCAGCAGTTTTCCGGATTTGGCCTGTTTAATTAAAAGCCGTATTGACAATGTAATATCATCCGGCACATCAGACAGCCTCGAAATCAGCCTCAAAACCGACAATGGGCCTGTTTACCTGGAAACTTTTTTCTCGCCCGTTAGAGACGAAACCGGAAAAATCTTCGCAGTTTTGATGCTCGGCAGGAATATTACCGACCGAAAACTCGTCGAGTATGAATTACGAAACAGCAGAGATAAATTTAAAAGCCTTTTCGAGTATTCCAGGCAGGCAATGTTCATTCTCAATTCGTCATTTCGCACAATATCCGCCAATCCGGCTGCGGTTAAAATGTTTGCGTGCGACGATGAGGCACAGCTTACAGGCAAAAATCCTGCGGAATTTTCACCCGAATTTCAGCCGGACGGTTCATCCAGCAGACAAAAGGCACAGGAGATGATTACATTAGCCATGGAAAAAGGAACAGCCTTTTTCGAATGGCAGCACGTAAAACGCACCGGCGAGCTTTTTTACTCGACGGTTCTGCTGATTGCAATTCAGATTGACGGCCAAAATTTCGTTCATGCCACAATTCATGATATAACACAGGAAAGAATAAGAGAAAAAGAGCTCAAACAGGCCGTTGAAAACGCCCTTGCTACAAGTAAAGAAATCGAACGCATCAACGAGAATCTCGAAAAATCGATGCAGCAGTCCAATATAACGGCTCAGCAGGCCATCGAGGCCAGCAAGGCAAAAAGCAACTTTCTTGCCAGGATGAGCCACGAAATGCGCACCCCCCTTAACGCAATTATCGGCTTTAGCGAAGTGCTTTCCGAAATGAAACATGGAGAAGATGAAACCAATTATATAAATCTCATTCTCGAAAACGGACGAAACCTTCTGGAGCTAATTAATGATATTCTTGACTTTTCCAAAATTGAAGCCGGCCAGATGAAAACCGAGATAATCGACTGCTGCCCTGTCGAGATAATAAAAAACGCCGAATCAATCGCACGGCAGCTGGCTCAAAAGAAAAATCTGCCTTTCAGAATAAAATTTAAAACTCCCGTGCCGGAAAGAATAAAAACAGACCCGGCCAGAGTAAGGCAGTGCCTGATAAATCTCGTAAGCAACGCCATAAAATTCACGCATACAGGCCACGTATGCGTCTATATAAGCTTTATCAGACAAAACAACAAAGACTATCTGCGTTTTGATATTGAAGATACCGGCATAGGCATACCGGCAGAAAAACAGGCAATGCTGTTTAATGCCTTCTGTCAGGTTGAAGAAGGCACAAACCGCAAATTTGGCGGCACAGGCCTGGGTCTTGCCATAACCAAACAGATTGTCGAACTGCTCGGCGGCAGCATAAGCGTTTTCAGCGAACCACAAAAAGGGTCGGTGTTCACATTCACTGTTCCAACCGGCACAATGTCGGCCAATCTCAAAAAGGGTTCAGCCGAACAATCCGCTCCTGCCATATCCTCAAAGCCAAATCTTCCGCCGCTGGACAGTACTCATTATAAAGGCAGGGTACTCGTTGCCGAAGACAGCCCGGCCAATCAGAAACTGATGTCGGTTCTTTTGAGCAAAGCGGGACTTGATTTTGTTATCGCAGGAGACGGACTGCAGGCCGTCAAAGCCGTTGAAGAAAGCACAAAAACCGCAAATCCGTTCACCCTGATATTTATGGATATACAGATGCCCAACATGAACGGACTGGACGCCACGCGCAGGATACGTGAACTCGGCATAACCGCGCCGATTATAGCGTTAACGGCAAGTGTGCTTAATACCGACCGGGATAAATGCTTCCAGGCCGGCTGCAATTCTTTCCTGGCCAAACCCATAGACCGCACAAAATTTATCGAAGCGCTTAATAATTATCTTGATTTATCCGACAAGGGAACTGTACTTATGAATGATACCGGTAATTTACAACCCGAATGTTCCGAGGGACAAAATATTGTATCCGACGGCTGCCCGGTGAACTGGCCGGATATTTTAAATATCTGCGGTGATGAAGAAACTGCCCGCGAAATCGCCGATACCGTTATTCAGGATGCCCCTATAACCTTTGAATCTCTCAGGCAGGCCGTTACATCATCTGATAGCAGGCAGATTCAGGCTGCTGCTCACAAACTAAAAGGCACGGCTTACGCCATTGGTGCAAAATCTGCCGCTGAACTTGCCCTGCGAATAGAACAGGCCGCGATGAAAAATGATAATGCTGCAATTGCAGAAACAATAGGCCGGCTTACGGGGGAATTTAACAGGCTTATCAAGTTTTTGTCGCAGGCAGATTGGCCTGAACACGCCAGACAATTCTGCGGCACAACCGCTGCCGAATGCTCCGCACACGTATAAACACGAATTTACACGGGATTAACACGGATTGTTTATAGGGTGTAGTTAGCCCGCCGATTTATTCGGAGGGTCTTGTCGGCACGACGGCACATCCGTTAGCCCGCAGGCTTGCCCTGCGGGTCAACAATGGGGCAATCAAAACTTTGCGCAGATACTGCCGTACATACAAAAAGAGCCGACGGGTGTAAGTACTTGTCAGCTCTGTAGTTAAGAAAACGAGGCCGAAGGGGATCGAACCCTCAACCTTCGGATCGACAGTCCGATGCTCTAACCAATTGAGCTACGGCCCCAAAGAATTTAAAGTTTTAACAGAATATACCTTATCATATAAATTGTCAAGTTTTTTGTTTCTTTAGTCTGGGATAACGAACTTGGTCTTGAAAGCTGAAAAAAACCAGGTAGTACTTTGTTCTCATAAGGATAGATTACAATAGCTAAAGGCAATACAGCGTAGCAGAATTAGATAGTGTTCCTTACGACAAACAGGATAGCGCCGACGAAAACTCATGTCATACAGGCTTGCCGAAAAGACACTATATAACTCTGCTTAAAAGCCCCATAGTTACAAAATAACCGAGGTTTGCATTATGATCCACAATCACTTGTGCTGCCGTTACACTATTCCCCAATGAAAGACCTTAACGCAACAAACCATCTTAATCTACATTCCACAGGGCAATATTGCAAGAAGATAAAGCAACGCCTGTTTTAATTGTGCTGCGGTGTAAATTTAAATTGCTGATTGTGCTGTAAAATTAAAAGCTGTAACGAATTGCCGTATAGACATTTGTATTATCCCGAAACTGGCCGAAAAATGTGTGAGGATAGTCGCCGAAAAAGATATTAGCGCCGGCCTCCCACGATAAATTGTCATTAAACTTATAATTGATATCGGGGCGCAGGTAAACATCCCTGTCGGTTGGCGAAAAATAAGCAAACATCGACATTCGAAGATTCTGATTCATCAGCAGTTTAGTTAAACGGAATGTAAGCAGTTGCCGGTATTCATCCCGGACTGCGTGTTGCGTTGTCCTTTTATAATCGTCGTATTGCATAAGCTGCTCAACATAATATTGAATGCCGCCGGTCAGGTCGACGCCGAGTTCCTGTGTATAGCCAAGCAGATAACGCATTTCTGAATTATTGATATAGCCGTTTTTGCCGCCTCTATCGTCTGCGGAATCATAATAACCGATTTCCGCATTTCCGATGCCTTTGCCGACTTCGCCGCGAACACTTGCACCATAGACATTCAAATCGGGAAACAGCGACTGATTATCTGCGTTTTGTCCGCCCGGACTTTTCCAGAAGCCGTGATATGCGTATAAAGCGTATTCATAGTTGTTGATATTTTTATAAAGACGTGCGGCAATTTCATCGTCACGGAACCACCTGTCGGGTCTGTCGGTATGGACAATTGCATCGCGTCCTGCGGAACGCTGAAGATTTGCATTCCAGTATGAAATATATTCTCCGTCGATAAATCGGTCCGGGTCGAACTGCGGGGTATAAACGATATCGAGATTGGCGGCGTCGCTAAAAAGGCTTATTTTGGCCGCATCGGAGGGGGATTTTAAGTAATCCGTATCGCGCCCGATAAAGAACGAATTCCAGTCTTTTGGAAACAGGTCGTTGATAAAGACCATATCGCCGGTCCCCCAGGTTAGAATCTGACGGCCGATTTTTAAGTCCATCCAATCGCTGGGCCTTGTGAACATATATGCTTCGCGCAGGTCGAATTCGCCCTGCTCGGTAACGCCGTTTCCGACGACATCGCCTTTGACCTTAAAGTCCGCCCAGTCTGTTGTGGATGACAAATCCAGCTGGAGTCTGCCTTCCATTACCGACATATCTTTTTCATATTTATCATTCCGGGTGCGGTAGCCGGAACGCAGCTCGAAAAAACCGTGGGTTTCAACAGGCAGATTAAACCGGTTATGTGCAGAGGGACTATTTGTGTCGTCCGCCGCACAGAGCAAAACAGACGGAAATAAAACCGAAAGGAACAATACTATTTTACGTAATTGACAACTGCCGAAAATTTCCATTCGTACATATTCCGTCGGTTGAACTGTTATCAATTCTGTTTTTTATCTCATTGCTTCCGTGGGCGGCCGGCGAAGATAACGTTCGGTAAAAACATCTTCGAGATTCAGATTATACCGTATGTCCGAAAATTTTAGTTCAGTGACGCTGCCGGTATTAAGGTCTTTAACAATTGCCTCGGTGGCTGTTGGATACGTTACGTCCTTATCGCCTTCTTTGGCGGAAATATCTTCAACTTTTTTCGTCTCGATGATTCGATAAAGTTTGCCGTTCCTGTCATAATATTCCATCTTCATCGGCATATAATTTTTCCTGTCGATAATAACTAAATAATAAGAAAACTCCACTGTTTCCGGTTTGAGCGGCGTATTTTTGATAACAAACTGCGCATCATTGCTGTCAATCAGTTCGTGTTTGTCTTCAGACAAAGACCGCCCGGATACATCCTCGTACAAAAAATCCGACCCTGCAAAACTGGTGCGTTTATCGCCCGCGGCAATGCGTTTTACCAGGTCAAGATTCGGCAAATACAGCCAGCGGTCATCTTCTTTGTCGGCAGCTGTATGTTTATGCACCATAAAAACCATCCTGCGGACATCGGCGGGGCTGAGAAAATAAACGAAATAATTCTGGTCGCCGCCCTGTTCGATGGTCTTGCGCAGGATGATAAAATCACGGTTGCGCGTGCGTCCCTGTTTGTCAGTAATAGTCATTGCGACCTTGCTTTTGCCGTCAATACCCTGGTAATAAGCAACCAGATTAGCCTTTTGAACAATCTGGTCAACCGACGGCACAGCGGTCTTTTCCCCGGCAAACAATACTGAAATTAAAATTATCGCCGAAAACAGAACAAATAATGTTTTTTTCATAACATACCTCACTTTCATATCTTATTTTCCTTCACATTGTTTAACATCCGGCACGCCCAGCTTGCGCAAAATTGTCATGGCAGGACACCAATTAGTGAACGCCGACTGAAACAGATTGGCTCCGACAAAAGCGGTAAACCAATACCAGTGGGGACTATGGTAATGCCCCAAAAGCAAACTTGCCAGCACAAAAAAACCGCCCATACCACGCAAAAGTCTTTCTACTGTCATAATCATTGCCTATTCATTAAGTTTTGCTGTTCATTATTTTCCGCCAGTTTGCAGGCTTTGCGGCGACTCATAACGGCGCAAATTACAATCAGCGCCGGCACAATTGCCGAACTGACCCACATCAGCGTATTGATATTCAAACTCCAAAACAACTGAACGTTTAAGTCAACCACTATCACGGCGGAAATTGCGGCGACAATGCAAACCCGGCAGTTACAGGTAACAGATTTTGGATTAGCCAGATTTTTAAACAACTGCTTTTCGAGCAGTTTCATCAGCGACGGCAGCACAAACATCGTTACCACACCGGACAAGCCCATAATCGCGCATATAAAAATTCCTACCGTCCGATACGGCACCAGCGGAGCGGCCAGCAGCGGCAGAAAGCCGATTGCAATTACCAGTACGTTTCTGGCAATTGCACGAGCCGGTTCGCCAAAAATTTCCGGCGCCAATTCGTGCCAGCTTTTGCCGGAACGGTACATATCGCGTGACCGCTCGAGAAAATGAATTGCGAAATCCACCGCCATACCCAGCGTCAGTGCGGACAAAACCGCCACGGGCATATCGTAATCTTTGCCGACAATACCGATGAAGCCGTAAATACCGACGATTGTAAGCGTAAGCGGAATCATACTAATCAATCCCCACAGCACGGAGCGGAACAAAATTACCATCATCAAAAAAACCATCATAAAGCTGCCGAGAAATGATTGCAGCATACCGACGACCATTTTGTTCTGCCAGACGATATTTATATAAGTAAGCCCCGCCCAGTTATGCGACATCGGCACAGGCGGCGCATGCTGCCTGAAATAGGCATCAACCGCTCCGACGACCTTTTCCATATCCTTGTTATCGCCGCTTTTAAGCTGGAACCAGATATTTGTGTGCATATAGTCCGGCGTAACCAGGTGCCAGAGATACTGCGGTTTGTGGCTGCTTTGATATTGAAACAGACACTCTGCAACGCCTTCGAGGTTATTCGGAATGCGGTAGTTTTCAGCTCTGCCGTCGATTAGTTCCTGATTGACCTTGCGAACCACATCTGCAACGGAACTGCTTTTGCCGACAAGACCGATTTGTTCTAAATATGATTGCAGAGCTGTCATATAATTCAGCACATCCGGGCGTTTGAAGGTGCGCATCTGTTCCTGCTTAACGCCGAAAAAACCGGCTGCTTCGTCCCAGACGCGAAATTCATTATCCGGCGCATTTACGGACTTGTCCCGGGCAAAGGCCTGCAATTTTTCAAGCAGTTCTCCGGTCGCCGGTTTTTCCAGTTGTAATTCCGTGATTTTTTCCGACAGTTGTCCGATAATTGAAGAAGCTTCGGGATAATCGGACTGCATCTGATCTTGCAGTTGTACAAGGCCGGTGTTAAGTGATTCAATAAACTCCGGCGTAATTTCGGTCGGCATTTGCCCGTCCAAAATCAGATAGGCCATATACGTTCCGCCGAAATGCTGATTAAGAGCCGTATCGGATTTGCGAATCGGATGACTTTTGGCAAACCACTTGACGGGATTGTCATTTATCTGAATCCTGGTTATGCCCCAGACTGCAACAGCGGTTAAAATGACAAACAGGGCTAAAATGGTTTTAGCATAATTGTATGTGAACGCTCCAAGCCGGTGCAAAATCCGTGACAAAAAACTTTGCGAATCTTCGGTATGCACTGCACGGCCGAAATTGGACAGCAGTTTTTCCGGAATCATCATTACATAAGCAGGAATAAAGGTAATTGTCAGTACCCAGGCAATCATAATGCCGACGGCGACCAAAGAACCAAAAACCTGAACAGGCGGAATAGGCGTCAAGGCCAGCGATATAAAGCCCGCCGCAGAGGTAAGCGAAGTATAAAGCATCGGAGTAAATAATGTTGCCATTACCTCTTTCATAGTCTGCTTACGGCCCTTTTCTTTGGTATAACGTTCAAAAAATTCCGAAAGAATATGTACCGAATCCACCACTGAAATCGGCATTAAAAATATCGGAATCATTGAACTCATAATATGAACCGTAAAGCCCATACCGATTAGAATACCCATTGTTGTCAGTACCGTAACCATCGCGACAATCATCGGCGAAATCACCAGCACCAGTTTGCGGAAGAATATAAGCATCAAAATGAAAATTGTCAGCATCGCCAATGGTGCGGAAATCGCCATCTGGATAAACATTTCAACGCCGAAAGTATCCTCGGCGACCGGAAGACCGGTGATGTGATAAGCTTCAACCGCCTTAAGCGTTGCAATTTTTTCATTAAGAGCCTTGTAAACACGATAACTTAAATCCTTGCTCGTAAGCGGCAGATACAAACACAGCGCCCTGCCGTCTTCAGATATCATCGTGCCTTTAAACAGCGGATTAGACATCGCATTTGCACGAATAAGTAAAGCCTCTTCACGAGTCTTTGGCGGCGAAGGCATCAGCCATTCAAACGTAACTACGCCCGGCCCGCCCTGGCCGATATGGTCAACTTCTGACGGGGCAATTATATCTACCGACACAACTCCGACTGTTTTGGAGGCGTCTTTTTTATCAGGCCAGCGAAGTTCCTTTTTGGTAAATTGTACAAGGTCGTAAATATTGGCAAGCGTGGCGGGATTGAATACGCCATCCGGGTCCTTTTCGTTGATTACGCCGACAACAACAATATCGCTTAAGTCGAAAGTTTTTTTGGATTGATTATGAAACAGCCGCACAGGCTCATTGTGCGACAACATATTTTCAGGGTCGGTGTCCACTTTAATGAACCCGATGAAAAAAGTACACACAACAGTAAAGATGACCATCAGGAATGTAACGAGTTTGTAATGTTCAAGCGACCAACTTACAACGCTGTCTCGAAATGATTTCATAACTAATTCCCTTAACTCGTGCTATTTTATGAATCACTCATCGTGATTAGTTTTGCCCTTCACAATGACGATAAACACAATGCAGCAAATTGATTACGTTAAGATTAGCAATGTGATAATATACATTCAACCCATCTCTGCGGCAATCCAGAATACCTTTATTCTTCATAATCGCCAGATGCCGACTTACAACGGCCTGCTGGACGTGCAGGATATCAGTCAAAATTGTTACCGTAAGCTCTTTTTTTTCAAGGGCTTCGATAATCTGCAGCCGAATCGGATGAGCCGCTGCCTTAAGTACTTCTGCAACCTTCTGAGCGATTTCTGTATCCATAAAGTAGTCTTTAATATATATTGTTATTCATATATACACATAATAATATATTTTGTTCGCACAATCAACCGGATTTTTCGGTTTATTCATTGAAAATATGGGCTGCTGTTTCGTTATAAGTTAAATAAATACAAGCAGTTATGCTATAATTTCAGTTTAGTCCATTGTATACTGAGATAATTTTTGTCTCCGACGTAAAATCCCATAAAAACAGTATCATTATCTATCCGCACTGAACATGGATGCCCGAATGTCCATCTGGCCATATCGTCCCAGTATTCATTTTGAGAACGTGAACCGTCCATTCCGGACTGCCGAGCGGCACGTGGATTGACAGCAGGCCGGGATTAGTTACACTTATAAAGATTAAGAAATACATTTGAAAGGAGTTGTGGATTGACAGCAGGCCGGGATTAGTTACACTCAGCCGAACGAATCGGCACAATGTTTGAAAGTTGTGGATTGACAGCAGGCCGGGATTAGTTACACTGTGTCAAGCAATAATTTCAGATACTGATAAGTTGTGGATTGACAGCAGGCCGGGATTAGTTACACTGAAAATATACCGTATGACCCTAATAGCAAA
>DYLR01000037.1 GCA_020721975.1 Blastopirellula marina
GTGATGGAGGTAATATCAGTTCATGGCTTTGGGACCTCGATAACGACGGTGAGTATGATGACGGGGTCGGCTCGCAGTTGCTCAAAAGTTATGACTATCTTCGATATACGCTTGGTTTGGGTATTGGCGATCACATAATAGGCCTTAAGGTATTAGATGATGAAAATGAGTTGGCAACAGACACGAGCATTCTGACCATTATCCCTGAACCGGCAACAATTATATTACTTTCACTCGGCATAGCTTTGATTAGAAAGAAAAAATAACATATACTGATTTGCATTGAGGAGGACGGAAAATGTCGCGATTTATTATCGGTCTCGCGGTTTGTGCGGCGGTCATAATTCTGGTGAGTGGAAATGCCGCGATTTCAAATGCGGCGCCTATAGCCGCCAGCACGTTCAGCGCAAATGCAGAAGAATGGAGATTGGTTTCCACGCTCGGCTATAACGGCTCTGTAACATGGTCGGCAACAGGAGGCAATCCGGGCGGATTTATCTATGGGCAGGACCCCGATACGGGAGCATTCGGTTTTGCTGCACCGAGCAAATTTTTGGGCAATGTTTCCGCTGCGTATGGACAGTTGTTTCAATTTGATGTCGCATCCTTTCAGCAGCCGGATTCCGGCACAAGCTGGGTCGGAATCAGCGGTGCAGGATATACGTTAATCTGTAACTATAACACCCCGGCTTCACCATATCCGGCCTGGTATTCACGAAGTATAACTATGCACGAAAATGCAGGATGGATCGACCTCAGCACAGGTTTGCCGCCCACTCATCAGCAAATGCTGGCCGTGCTGGCCAGTCTGGACGGATTGGTGATTGCCACCGAGTTTATCGAAGGATTAGAAACAGACATCTCTGGCCTGGACAATGTTATCCTTATGCCCGAACCGACTGCGATGGCACTGTTGCTAATGGCAATTCCAGCAACTATGCTCAGAAAAAACTGACAGTAATCGGCGGATTTTATTACAGAATTGGTTTGCTTATGCAGGTTTTACATTGGTAGCCTCAAGGCCTTTGCGCCCCTGGGCTGTATCAAAGGAGACTTTTTGTCCTTCTTTCAATGTCTTGAAACCCTGTGCTGCAATCTTGGAGTGATGAACAAATACATCATCCCCGCCCTCATCAGGCGTAATAAAACCAAAACCTTTTTGCTCATTAAACCACTTAACCGTTCCGGTACTCACTCGGCAACTCCCGCGGCCTTGAACGAAAGCCATGCGTCTGTCCCTTTTTTATTTTAAGACAACACCCGAGGGACACAAGCATTATCCAAACACAATAACAAATTAAATCAAATTCATATCTGAAAGTCAATAAAAACTTATATCTTTTGTACAGTCATATTAAAGACCCATATTAGGCTGTTTGGTGTTTCAAACGATAAATCATCGCAAGGACTTCCGCGACAGCAATGTAAAGATTTTCGGGGATAGGCTGTCCCGGCTCAAGCGTATCATAAATTGTACGGGCAAGCTGTGGCCTGCGAATTATCGGTATGCCGTTCTCCGAGGCTATTTCCCGTATTTTGGCGGCAAGCAAATCGGCGCCTTTGGCCAGCAGCACTGGACTTTCCATAGTTTTGGCGTCATATTTTAACGCCACGGCATAGTGCTGCGGGTTCACGATAACCACGTTGGCACGCGGCACATCCGCAAGCATACGCTTTCGAGCCATTTGTATCTGCAACCGGCGGATCCGCATTTTCACTTCCGGCATACCCTCGGTATCCTTATGGTCCTGTTTTACCTCCTGTTTTGTCATCCTCATATCCTGCATATATTTCCATTTCTGGAACAGCACATCAGCCGCAGCCACAATTACAAGGCCGATGCATATCCGCAGCGTCATACCGAGCGACAATTTGCCGATATAAGCCAAAATCTGTCCGTTCCACGCCTGGTGCAGGGCGATAATCTGCGGCAGCTTGTCGTCAATATAGAACCAGACTATTGCCGATATAAAGACCAGTTTTGCTATCGATACGCCCAGCTTCATAAGCGACTGCAAACCGAACATCTTCTGAAGATTGGACGCAGGATTCAGTTCTTCCAGCTTCATTTCAAGGGCCTTTGGCGAGAAATTCAGACCGCTTACAGCGACAGTGCCTGCAATCGCGCCTGCCAGGAGCATACCCATAAACGGCGCGCACCACAATAAGGTTTGAAGTATTTGCCTGTTCAAAAATTTTGCGAAGCTGCCCGTATCGGCGAATACGCCTGTATCTGCAAAAATACTCTGATGTATGGCAAAGGAAAAACTTTTAACCAGCAGCGGCGACATAAGAATCGCCGCAGCAAACAGTGCGGTTATACTCATCGCTGCGGGCAGTTCCTGACTGTGCGCGATTTTGCCTTCCCGGCGGGCTTTGTCGAGCTTTCGCGGGGTCGGCTGTTCAGTTCGTTCTCCGGCAGGCTGGTCTGGCATAATCGTTCAATCTCAAACGGCCAAAAGTTTGCTCATCCATTGACCGAATTCCTCGACAAATTCTCTTAAAAAAGGAACAAACACCGTCATCATCGCAATACCGAGAGCCACTCGCAAAGGCAGTGAAATGAACAGTATATCCATCTCCGGCACAACTCTTGCCAGTATTGCAAGCACAATCATCAGCAAAATAAAGGCGGCAAGTATCGGGGCCGACAATCGCAGCGCCGCGGCAAACATTATACTGCCGCTATGCGTTATACCCTGCACAATCGCCGCTGCGTCGGCCGTGCGTCCGCAAACAAAAAAGTCATAACTGCGGTCGAGTACGAGTAAAAACAGATGGTGTCCCCCGCCAGCCAGAAACAGCAAAATAAAAACCATTTCGAGCAGCATTGACGCCGGCTGAGTTTCCTCGCCGGACAGCGGGTCGAGAATTTCCGCCATATTAAAACCAATCTGGTTTTCAATAATGATTCCGGCAAGCCGCACTGCGGCAAAGACCAGTGCAATGCTCACGCCGGCAGCCGCTCCATAAATCGCTTCATTGCCGAGGAGAATTGCTGCCTGCACCGGCGTTATATCGGCAGGACTGATATTCAAAGGCACAACTGCCGCAAGAAAAACTGCAACAATCAGACATATCGCAGCTTTGATTTGCACAGGTATTGACGGAGAGCCGAACAGCGGCAAAACCACGACAAAAACACAGACTCGTGTGAGTATCAGACCGAAAACAAAAAAATTTTCTATTAACGGCTCCATTATTTATTGAGATACTGAATATATCCAAAGACTTCTGTTGTGAACCGCACTATCGTTTCGAGCATCCAGCCGCTGAGCAGAATTGTAATCGCTCCGCAGGCGACGAGTTTCGGCACAATCGTCAAAGTCATATCGCGCAGGGCCGTTACCGCCTGTATTATCGTAATCACTACGCCCACAAATACACAGGTAATAAGAACCGGAGCCGATAAAAGCAGCGTAATCTGAAGACTTTGGCGGGCAAGATATAATGCAAGACTTTCGTCCATTATTTGAAACCCAGACTTAGACTTTTGGCAAGCAAAGACCAGCCGTCAACAAGAATAAACAGAATCAGCTTCACCGGAAGCGATATCATCATCGGCGGCAGCATCATCATACCTGCGCTGAGCAGTACGCTTGAAATAACCATATCGATCACCAGGAACGGAATAAACAGCAGGCAGCCGATTTCAAAGGCCGTGCGAAATTCGCTGATGGTAAAGGCAGGAACGATTATGTACATCGGTAAAGCCATCGCATCGGAAGCCGGCTCAGCCTGTTCGGCCATACTAACAAATAACTGCAAATCGTCCGTGCGCACCTGCCTGAGCATAAATTCCTTCATCGCATCCGACGCGCGTTTTGTGGCGTCGGTAAATTCTATTTCGTCCGCAAGATACGGCTCAACGGCGCTTGCGTTAATTTTTTCAAAGGTCGGCGCCATTGTGAACAGCGTCAAAAACAGAGCCAGTCCCATAATGGCGATTGTCGGCGGAATAGTCTGCGTGGTCAGCGCCCGTCTTACAAAGGACAGCACTATGACGATTCTCGTGAAAGAAGTCATCATTACCAGCAGGCTCGGCAGCAGCGACAGGCCGCCGAACAAAATAACCAGCTTTACCGGCGTGGTAAAATCGCGGGCGTTAGGGTCGGCAGGAGCAGTTGCTTTTTGCAGCACATCAAGCAGGTCGGTCATCCCCGGCAGATTGCCGGTTTCGTCGGCAAAGGTGCATTGAGTGCCTGTTAAAAAAAAACACATCAAAAGAATACAATGGAACCGGGCCTTCATTTAATTGTTCCCGTCAAAATCGTACAGTCTGGCAATCTGTTCATAAGTGCCGCCGAGCAGAAATTTTTTATCCTGAACCTCAACGAAATAAAGCGCCCTGCCTTTGCCCAGAGAAATTGTTTCCAGCACCTTTATGTGCTTCCCTTTGGCTGCAAGCAGGCCGGGCATAGTTTTACGAGACAGATACGCCGCCGCCACTGCCATTGCCGCGACAATAATAGTACCAAATATCATCCTGATAAACATTTGACCTGTGCCTGGCGTTTTGGTGTCGGCCTGACGTGAATTCTGCCATAACGGATATTCAAACGCACTGCCGGAGTTTGCATCGGCTGTCTGCGAATAAGCCCGCGGGCAGCCTGCGGCCTGAAAAACAAGGCAAGCCAGCAATAATCCGACGTATATACGCACTTATACACCTCAAATTGGATAACACGTTGAATAGTGCAAATAATGTGCCTGCGTGTGGAAATCCGCATTATCGACAGAATAAGGACGGGGCTGATTAAAGAAGCCACGCGATGTGTATAAAATACTTACACAAATAATCTTTGCGGCCTGTTGTTCGGGCAGACCCTTACTGCTGCGAAGATGGCGGGGAGACTATTTTGAGCTTATTGCACAAAAATGCCGCCAGTGCCGGTTCTTTGCGAACCATTTCAGCAAGCAGTTCGGCCTTGGGTCTTTCGCCCATAAAATACAGAATTTTTACCGCGTCATCGATTCCAGCAGATTCACTGCCGCTATTTTTGAGCTTGCTCATATTTATGATAATATCGCTGGCCTGGGCAGGCTCCATTTTGTCATAAGCCGAGGCTATAGCTGCAAGGTTTTCCTGCTCCTGCTGCTGAATTTTAATCCGGCTGTTTTCAAGCTCCTCTTTGCCGGCTTTAAGTTTCGCCACCGTAGAAGCCATTTCAATCTGCAGCGAATCGAGTTTTTGTAAATCGTTTTGGAGCGTTTTGCGGGCTATTTCAAGACGTTTCTCGCGTGCCTCGAGTTCTTTGAGTCGAGTTTCATATTCCCTGATTTTTTCTCTTACGTCGTAAACCAGCGTCTTAAGTCTGGTCTCGGTAATGCTCTTTATTGCGCCGCTTTCGATTTCAGCCGCGGCAGCGGTTATCTGGTTGGAATCTTTTTCAAACTCGTCGTGTGCCGCTGCGGCCTGAACGGAGGAAACATCGTTATTTTCCGCAGCCGGCGGCGTTTCCGGCGCCGTTAAAAGTGAAACAGCAAACATGCCGGAAAAACTCAAAATCCCGGCAAGTGCAGCAACGATTATTTTTTTTATACTCATTTTAATATCTCCGGATTTTATTTTTCATTATTTCATCTTGCCGCGGCGAGAATTGCTCCTGCCGTTCGGCGGTTATTAACTTCGTCCGTTTCCTTTTGTTCAATACGGTCATGTTCAACAATAAACTGCATGCGAGCCTGCCTGCGGAGCTTTTCAAGCCCTTCACGGTATTGTTTTATGCCGCGAAGCTGGTCGCTTTTGATTTCCCTGAGTTTTTCGAGTTCCGCAATTTTCGCATTTGTCCGCTTAATGGCGTTATCTATCGACGAGGAATGTTTCAT
This sequence comes from Blastopirellula marina, assembly GCA_020721975.1. Taxonomy (GTDB): domain Bacteria; phylum Planctomycetota; class Phycisphaerae; order Sedimentisphaerales; family UBA12454; genus DYLR01. The sequence goes on from DYLR01000037.1 coordinate 5,830, forward strand.
AAAAACTTCCTGCTGTAAAACACGCTTCTGCGGGCTTATACATAACAGGTTGTCAACCATCATTCGAAGTTTCAGTTTGTAATTTGCGAGATTTACTCTTTCATTTACTATCTGCTCGACAACTTCGAGCAGCTCGGCTTTCTTCTGCCGTTCCTGCAGTTTCGTAATGTCAAGAATTCTTTCCAGTCGCCACTTGAATTTCATTTGCGTTTACCGCTTATTTTTTTGTCATCTGGTCCCAGCGTTTCGCTATATCCGTCATTTTTTTCACCGTCGCGTCATACGACGTTCGTTCTCTTACGCCCTGAATCAGAAAGCTGCGTATTTCATCAATGAGCGTTATGGCGGCATCAATATGTCTGTTTGAGCCGCTTTTGAATGCGCCGATGTTAATCAAATCCTCAGCGTCAAGATAGGTGGCGTAAATTTCCCTGATTTTTCTGGCGGCCTGTTTATGTTCATTGCTGGCAACAGCGGGCATAAGCCGGCTTATGCTGGCAAGAATATCGACGGCGGGAAAATGCCCGCGGTCGGCGAGTTTTCTTGAAAGTACTATATGGCCGTCCAGCAGGCTCCTTGCGCTGTCGGCAACAGGGTCGTTAAGGTCGTCCGCCTCGGCAAGCACGGTCAATATTCCGGTTGTACTGCCTTTTTCCGCCCTGCCAAGTCTTTCAATTAATCTCGGCAGCAATGCAAAAACGCTGGGGCAATAGCCCTTTGTCGCCGGAGGTTCACCAGCGGCAAGGCCGATTTCTCTTTGCGCCTGGGCAAATCGCGTGAGCGAGTCCATCAAAAACAGCACGTCTTTGCCCATATCCCGGAAATACTCGGCTATTGTAGCAGCCACAAATGCTGCTTTTACCCGCTGAATCGGCGGAGAATCGCTTGTCGCAACCACTACAACGCTGCGGGACAGACCCTCGCCGAGGTCGTTTTCAAGAAATTCCCGCACTTCCCTGCCGCGTTCGCCTATCAGCGCAACGACATTTACCGCCGCGTCGCTGCCGTTGGCGATATCGCCAAGAAGAACGCTTTTGCCCACGCCGCTGCCGGCAAAAATGCCGATTCGCTGTCCGCGTCCGCAGGTAAGCAGGCCGTCAATAGACCTTATTCCAAGTGAAAGCGGCCTGTTAATTTTCTCCCGGCTAAGCGGCGGCACACCCGGCGAATCAAATGACCGCGGACTTGTGCCTGTCAGAGGACCTTTGTCGTCTATGGGTTCGGCCAGACCGTTCAGCACTCTGCCGAGATATTTCTCGCCGAGCATTATCGAACGTTTGCTGCTGCGTGTGGTAACCGAATCGCCGGGCGAAATACCATCGATATGTTCCATCGGCAGCAGAATTATATGCTGATTGGCAAAACCGACAACCTCGGCAAGCACCCTTCTGCCGTCGCGCAGCTCAATGCCGCAAAGTTCTCCAATCCCGGCAGCCGGGCCGTTTGACTCGACAGTAAGACCTGTAACCCGCACCACCGAGCCGCGGAATCTTACCGGCTTGACAGAGCGGATAACCGTGAGCATTTCTTCAAGCATTGCCGAGTTTGTTGCTGCGGTTGTTTCCAAAATTTACCTTTGCTGCTTTGACCGCTCACTAACGTTCGCGGCTCTGAAAAACCCCGCGAATAAATCGCGGAGCTAACGGACACGCCGTCGCACCGACGGCAGCTAAACAAAAAAGAAAACATCCAAATGATAATCAATAACCAATTTTCAATAATCAAACAACCATTTCGCTAAACTGTTGGTTATTGGATGTTTATATTCCTATACCCTATTTAAAGTTCATATCGAGGCTTAACAGCGCTTTTTCAATCTTGTCAAGGCTGTCTTCAACTATATGTTCAACTATGCCCTTTGGCGTTTCAACAACGCAGTCGCCGCGTTTTACCGAGATATCTGCAATGAATTTAAGGTTCTCAAAACTTTCGCCGATGCCCTGCCCGTCGGCTTTCTGTATCGCAGCCAGGTCGTCGGGGTTCAGCTTAATTATAATATCCCTGTTTATCGGCGCGCTTGCCAGCGTCTTGGAAATTATGTCCTCAATATCGTAATCGCCCTGCTGTGCGCGATGCGTCAGAATCTTGTTTGCAATAGCAATGCTCAATCTGACCGTATCGGCCTTTTGCTGCTCGGTGAGCCTTTCAGACAGGCTGTTGAGATTCTGCACAGTATTATGCAGCAGCTTTATACTATCGGTCAAAGCCTGCTTTTCGACAGCCAGTTGCGAATGAATATCCTGCACAGCAGCCTGCTGAAACGAACGTATGGCCTGTTTCTCGCAAACCCCTGAGCCGTCAATGCTCACCGAGCCAATCGGCCTGTCAACAGTTATCGATAGTTCCTGCGGCATTTTTAGATTTTAGATTTTGAATTTATCAATCTTCCACAAATTTCAATTTACCGGCCTTGTTGGCTTCCTTTATCGATGCAAGTATCGCCGTTCGGGCTTCCTGAATTTCCTTTTCGCCCGGTTTTTGCATAAGCGAGGCTTCCTCGGCGATTGTTGCGGCCATTCTTTCACTTATGTTGGAGCGAATCTTTCGGCCTATTTCAGGCTCGATATCCGTAAGGGCAACGGCCATTTTTCTCACGTCCGCGCTGCGCAGACATTCCTGCAGCGGCCTGTCGGCTATTGCCGGAATATCTTCCCATTTAACCATTAACTCAATTATCGTCTGCGCACTGTCGGCGTCCCGTTTTGTAATCTCATCCATCAGCTTGTCGCGCAGTTCGGCCTCAAGAGTCCGCAGCATAACGGCAAGCCTGCGGAGGTTCTTGTTTTCAACAGGTGCGCCAAATCCCGGTGTAGCGCCGGGTACAGCCGCTGCGACATTGCCGTCTTCTTCGCCGGATGCCGCCGCTGCAGCTTGTTTGGCCTGTAATTCCTTTAGTTTTTCGGATATTGACGCGGCTATTCTTTTTCGCACCTCCACACCGAGCGAACCAAGATTCGCCATACGCCAGACGCTCTGCGCTCTGAGATTCTCATCGAGGCGCGAAAGGATTATTTTTGCGGTTTTTGCAGGCAGTTCCGAAAGAGCCACCGCCACCGCCTGCGGCTGCTCGGAGCCAAGCACAAAGGATAATTCATCAGGATTGGCTTTTCGTATAGGCTCAAAATGGTCTTTGCCTATGCCGAGACTTTGAATCTGTTCCTGAATTTCCATCGCCCGCTGGTCGCCGACCGCTTTTTTCAATACCTGTCCAAAAAAACCTTTCGGGCCATCCTTATCTTTGCCGCCGTCATTCTGTCTGAGCTGACTGAGAAATTCGGCCGCTATTGCAGCCGGACGCGAAACATCTTTTTTAGCAGACGCCTCAAATTTTGCAAGCTCGATGCCTATGTCGTGGATATGCTGTTCGTTGAGGCCTTTCATCAATTCGCCGGCGGTATCGGCGTCAAGCGCCATTAAAAGCATTGCAGCTTTTTGCAAACCGGTTTTAGCCATACATTATTTTTCCTGTATCCAACTGCTGAATAATTGTCTTACCGCAGCGGGATTGCTCTGCAAAGCCGCCGATATTTGCTTTCGCAGCATATTTTGATCTACGCCCGTCATACTCTGCATCGGCATCATTGCCGGCTGACCCGCTGAAACTCCGGCAGCAGCGGATTGCGATTGTTCCGCAGTATCGGCAGCGCCCGCTGATTTGGCAAATATCCTTAACGCCAGCAAGGCACAGACGGCCATAATTCCAAGCGAGGCGTTTTTTGCTATTCCAAGATACATCGGCCAGGGCGAAGCCTTGACTTCCTCGACCGGTTTCGGCGGAGCAAATGTCGTTTCGACCACTTTTATCGTATCCTTTTCGGTCAATCCCAAAGCGGTCCTGATTATCTGCTCGACATCCGTTATCTGCATTATTTTGCCTTTGGCCAGGGCCTCGGCCTTTGCAGTATCGTTCATGTCGGCAGTGATCCGCGGGGAAAGGTCAACAAATGCCGCTACCGAAAGCGATTCAATGCCGCCTGCAAGCTGAATAACCTGTTCGACAGTCTTGCCTACGGCGTACTCGGTAACATTGGATTTGTCTTTTTTCTCGTTGCCGTTTCCTGCCGCTGCCACTTCGGAATTGCTGGAGCTTTCCTCCTTGGTCGGCACCATATTCTTTTTATCATAGTTTTCACGTGTGGTTTTTGTGCTGACTGTGTTCACGACAGCGCTGACTTTTACGCTCACTCTTCCGGCGCCTATTGCCGCCGTGAGCATATCCTCGACCTTTTTTTCGAGATTACGTTCCACGCGTTCCTTATAATCGGCCACCATTGACGCGCCGTTATCGATAGCTTCTGTACCGTTGCCTGAAAGCAGATTGCCCCTGCCGTCAACAACCGTAACATTTTCCGATTTAAGCCCTTCAACACTGCCTGCGACAAGTCGGGTTATCGCGGCTATGGAGCCGGGACTGAGATTTACTCCCGGGCGCAGCCGCAGAACAACCGATGCGGTGGTCTGCTGACTTTCGTTTTTAAAGAGATTATTTTGCGGCTTGACGATATGTACGCGGGCGTGGTCAATGCCTTCAATCATTTGAATGCTGTTTGCAAGCTCGTCCTGCAAAGCCCGCTGAAGATTGACTCCCTGTACAAACGGACTTGTTCCTATTTTTTCATCGTCGAAGAGTTTGTATCCGCCTCGCGAACCGCCCGGCAGTCCTTCTTTGGCAAGGTCTGCCCGCAGCTGATAAATATCCTTTCGCGGGGCGTAAACCGCCGTGCCGCCGTTTCGCAGCTCATAAGGAATTGATTTTTCGCTAAGCTTGTCGGTGATTTTGGCGGCTTCTTCCACAGCCAGATTGGAAAACAATACGGCAAAATCGGGCTGTTTCGCCCATTTGGTAAATACGACACTGACCAGAATAAACGTAAGCAATACGCCCGTCAGCAGGGCTTTTTGAATCACACTTACTTTCTGCCATACGGCATAAATTTTATGAAAAAAATTCATCGCACCCTCTTTGTTATGAATCCCGGCATATAATCTGTAATCTGCAATCTATAATCTTCTTATATCTGCATATTCATCGTTTGTTTATAAGCTTCTAACAGCTGGTTTCGCACACCGACAAGCAGCTTAAAGCTCATATCCGCCTTTGCGACCTGTGAAACTACAGCATTAAGATCGTTGTTTTTGCCGGTAAGCAAATCCTGAATTGAAGCATCGGCAGCCTTTTGTGTCTGGTCAACATTGGAAAGGTATTTGCCTAATGCCTCGGCAGTTTTGCCGAAATCTATCTTCGGTTTCTGTTCGCCGTCAATGCTGAAGTTACCGGCATTTTGCAGCCCGTTTGAAAAATTACCCTGTCCTATCTTTTGAATCATATTCACAACCTTTTATTCCCGTTTGCCGGCACGTCCGGCAGATTTAGATTTTCATCTCAATAATTCCAGCGTCGTTTCTGCCATTTTCTGATAGCGTTTTAATACTGCGGCGTTTGCTTCATAAGCCCTTGCGGCAGTGTTGAGATTGACCAGTTCTCGCGGAATATCCACATTCGGCATTGAGACATAACCGTTGGCGTCGGCCTGCGGATGGCCCGGGTCAAGCACCTTTTGAAATTCGCTCATATCCTGCGCAAGTTCCTCAATCTCCACGCCGCCCATTGGGCCGGCAGATTTGAATATCGCCTCTATCCGGCGATATGGAACGCCCTGACCATTATCGGTAGTCAGTGCATTGGTGGTGTTTGACGTGATTATCTGCACATTTCGAGCCTGTGCCTTCAGGCCGCTTGTGGCTATGTCTATCGGGCTGAAACTGTTTATCGTCGTCATAATGAAATACCTGTTAAACTTTCACGTTTTTTGCCTAAATGCCTTTGACATTTATCGCCAGTTCCATCTGGGTATATTTCTTCTTTAAAATTCTCGTATAGGCGGCATGTCTGACCGTGTTTTCAATCATTTTTCCCACCTCCGCTTCAAGGCTCACATCATTACCGTTGGGTTTGACTTCGGTTTTATTGGCCAAAACAACCTCGCCGCTGAGATTGGCAAGCATACGGTCATCGCCTTTCTCGATGGCATCATTAAGCAAATCCGCAAATTTGACGTCAATACTTCGATAGCCTGGTGTTTGCATATTGGCTACATTGCCGGCAATGGCCTTTTGGCGCAGAACCTCCGAACGAATGCCGGATTCGAGAATGCCTATTATGCTGTCAATATTTGCCATTTTATGACTCCGGATTTTTTGCACAAAATCAGGTATGGCTGTTGTTCTGCAACAAATATGCCATCGCGAAACGATTAACAATAGTCCTATAATAATGCTACCTAAATTTTACAAATGCAGATTTGGCTGAAAGATTAAATAAAACTTTATGTGATTGTCTGTTTTCTATACATCGTTTGTACGATTAGTTTTGCGGTCATTGATGAGATTGGGCTTTGCAGGTAAGGTTTTTAACGCGGCAATAATTGCAGGCTCTGCGGCAATAATTTCCGAATCAATAAGCAATGAAATAAATAAAACAAAAACAAATAAGGAAAAATAATCTATATCTGCTTGATATACAAACAGTTATGTAATTAAGCAATATTTTGGTCTTTTTGGCATACCTCTTGCGGACAGGAAAGTTAAGTTAATGCGCGAAGTCTATGCAAATTAATATACAAACAATCGGGAATCTCGTTCAGCTCGGCAATCTGCCGCAAATGCAGATAGCCACGACACAGCCTGCCGCATCGCAGACAAAAACTCCTGATAAAGCATGCGGCAATATCGAGGCTGCCCCTGATACTTCTGCCAAAGATTTTACTGCCGTCCTGCAAACCGCACAAAATCCCGCCAAAGAACAGACACATCAATCAACCCAGCCGCATCAGGCTCAAAATCATCAGCCGGCGACCAAATTAGTAAGCGCCGAATTGCCTCAGGCACAAACCGCTCGGCCAAACCTGTCCGGCAGGGAAAATAAAAAAAGCCGGGACATATCAGCCGGACAGGCAGAACAAATCAACTCAGCAACAGACACAATTTCCAATCTGCTTTTGGCTGTGCCTGTCGCAAATCAAAACAATACTCTCAACAGTCCTGTTGGGAACAAGACCATAAAAGGTGTTGCCCCGGCTTTACCGATGATTTTACAGCGGGCCGGCACACAGATACTGCCCGTCGCTTCAAATGCACTACAGAAAAAATCCCCCAATCAGGCAGATGCCGCCCGGAAGGTTGTTCACGGCAGTACGGAAAAATCCATACGGAACAGTGCCGAGAACCCGCCGGCTGCATATCAATCGCCGGCATCCACGCAAATCAAGGCCGAAAATTCCGGTGCAGTGCAACAGGCTGTAATTCAGAACAAAACGGCTGCCGATGCGGCGGTTCAGCCGAAAATTGATTTGGCTAAAATTTACGCCCGGCCTGTTCAGCAAACCGTGAAAGCTCAAACAGTCAAAACCGATAAAGAACAGGTAATATCTCAGGCATTACAGACCTCTGCATATACCTCTGCTCAAACCGGCAACAACGCAATACAAACATCTCCGCAGCAAATCCCACAGGCTGCGGATAATCAAAATGTAAAGCCGTCCGTACACAATATGCACAGAGAATCTGCCGCCGGCAGACTTAAAAATAACCAAAATGCTGTAAACAACAGCCAAACGCCCAAATCTGCCGTTTTCAATGCCTATTCTGCCGAATCAGCAAACGCCGATATTAAAAATGTTTTCCAGGATAAAAAACTAATTTCCGGTTCTGAAAATCAGCCCGCAGTCCGGCAGATGCATCCGCCAGAATTTTCAGCCTTATCCCCACAGCAGATAACTAAACCGACTCAAAATGCCGCGGAACATAAAATCGGCATTCAGATAAGCGATGCGGTCGGTGCGGCAGTAAATGAAAATAAAGATGAAATTACGGTTCGGCTCAATCCGCCCGAACTGGGCAAAGTCACGATAAAACTCTCGCAGCAGGATAATGAAATTACCGGAGTTATCCAGGTTGACCGTGCCGCAACGAGATATGAAATCGAGAAATCAATTCCCCGGATAATGGAAAATCTCGGCGAGTCCGGCCTGCATGTTAAGAAAATAGAAGTTGCTCTCAGCGGCAATACAGAAAACAACCTGCGGCAGTCGCCGGAATTTTCCGACGGCAGACAAAATACCGGCCAGGGACAGTTTGAACAACAATCACAACATAACGCTTATAGCGGCACTGTTCCTGAAAATCCCCGTCAGACCATTCAATATGAATATCCCCGCCACACCGAACAGACGTCAAATATTTACGGCACAGCCTCGGTCAATGTGCTTGTCTAACCCGCATTTCTCACAGTGTTAAGAACTGTTGCCCTGATAGTTTGGTATTATTTCACGAATAATCCGAACTATACCGGCGTGGTCCTCGGTATCGGCGGCGGCTACAAGCCGGTCAATCTGCTGATAAAGCGTCTGGCGGTCCTTGGGAATATTTTTCCACACAACAATTTTGGGGTGACGTGTGGCAACCATATCCTCCCCCTCTATGGAAAGCTCCTCAAACAATTTTTCGCCGGGCCTTGTGCCGGTAAATTCAATTTCAATATCCTCGCCCGGCCTGAAACCGCTAAGCGTTATCAGTTCGCGGGCAAGGTCAACAATCTTCACAGGCTCGCCCATGTTCAGCACAAATATCTCCCCGCCCTGTCCCATTGCCGCGGCCTGCAAAACGAGCTGCGATGCTTCCGGTATGGTCATAAAATACCGCCGCATTTCCGGGTGAGTAACGGTAACCGGGCCGCCCTGGGCAATCTGCTGCTTGAAAATCGGCACAACAGAGCCGTTCGAGCC
>DYLR01000038.1 GCA_020721975.1 Blastopirellula marina
TAAAAAACTTGAGCAATTATACCAGTCCGCCAATTTACCTCTCAGTAATGTGTTTTTGGAAAATTTTAATCCGCCACAGGAATTTTTGTTGAATGATGCAGAAAAACACAGACAGATAGTCGTTGCTATTTCGGAAAAGGACTTTCAGAAAACTGCTGCGCTGCTCGAAGAAGGATTGCAGAAACTTACAAACCAAAATACACCTGTACCGCTTTCCAAATAACATTTTGGATAATTGTGGTATTCAGGGTAAGATTAAATTCTCCAACGTCCAATAAAATTGTGAATTTTAAGTAAATTACTGCTTGACAATTCACATCATTTATGCCACAAAGGCATCTGTTGACATGATGTCAATTTCAAAGGCAATGGAGGCAAGATGCCCGAACTGGAGGTTGTAAAACAAGCAGCTCTGGGGGTTCTTCGCACTGCCGGCCCATTTACAGCCTCGCTGTTGATAGACCGGGCGGAAAGAATTGCACTCAACGCCGACTATATTGCCCAACTTGACGAAATTACCCGAATTGAAACAATTATTGACCGCTCGGTCATAAGCTGTGCGGCTTACATATCTGATTTGGCTGTAGCTTTAGAACAGAATCAGATTTTTTATTCTGAACCTGTGTTTGAGAAGTCGGCAGCTATTGCCGCGGAAAAGCTTGCGGGAAAAATCCCCCGTGCCCGTATTGAAAAAATCAGCAAGGTACTCATTGAGTCTGCCAGCCGGCTCACTCGAATGTGCGAGGCTATGGTATTAAGCGATGCAAGGAGCCTTGATGATATGGGGCTGGTAGGGCTACTGCGGGAATTTTGCCGTTGCCTTGGGCAGGGCAAAGGCATTTCGGCAATGCTTACAGGATGGAAACGTAGGGTTGAATACGGCTACTGGGACGCCAGAATCAACGAAAGTTTCCGATTTGAAACGACAAAAAAAATTGCTGCTCAGCGAATAGCTCGAATGGAGAAACTTATTGCCCAGCTTGAGCTTGAAAGTTCGGCATCTGAATTTGTCGCCCTTAAAACCCTTCCTTAATTGATTATTGCAAATTTCTCCGAAATCCTATACCCTGTATTCTATACCCTGTTAATTGAAAGGTTTTAAGATGGCTCGGCCGTTTATTCGTGCATTATTTCCGGGTTCTTTTGACCCGATTACAAACGGACATCTTGATGTTATCCATCGGAGTTTGAACCTTTTTGACGAACTGATTGTCGGTGTAGGCAACAGTCCGCTGAAAAATCCGCTGTTTACTCTTTCGGAACGGGTAGAACTGATTGCCGAGCTTATCACCGATATGCCGAATGTGAGGGTGCAAAGCTATGACTGCCTTACAACCGAATATGCGGCAGGCATCGGGGCGACGGTAATTCTTCGCGGTCTGCGAAATCTCACCGATGTGCAGTATGAATTCCAGCTTGCCATGACCAATCGAGCCGTTGCGGGCATTGAAACGGTTTTTGTTATGACCTGTGAGCAATACGGATTTACCAGCTCGGCTTTAATACGTGAAATAGCGGCTCTGGGCGGAGATGTGTCAAACCTGATTCCGCAATGCGTTTATAAGAAACTGCGGGAAAAACTGAAAATGTCAGGTAAATATCCGGCGGACAAGTTAGACTAATTTTATGCCGATATTTCAGGAAGCGATATGGTATAATAATTATGCCCGAAGTTTTGGGGTGAAAAATTTTGGATTTTATAGGACAACAATTATGCAGTGCCAGAATTGCAATAAAGAAACAGCGACAATTCATTTGACCGAAATAGTCAACGGCCAGCGGAGCGAAAAGCACCTTTGCCAGAACTGTGCAGAGGCTGAAGGCGTAACAGTTAAGAGTCAGTTGTCGCTGAACGAATTGCTAAGTTCTCTGCTGGCAGCTCAGGCAAAACCCGGCGGTGAAGACGGCGAATCGATAGTTTGTCCGCACTGCGGAATATCTCTTGAACAGTTTCGCAGCGGCGGCAGACTGGGCTGTCCGCACGATTATGAAGTATTCAAGCAGGCTTTACGCCCTGTAATTGCCGCAGCTCACAACGAGGCGCAAACGCATTGCGGTAAAACACCCGCCGGTATTACAGAGAGTGTGGATAATGCCTTGAAAATTGAGCAGCTTAAAAAACAGCTCGAAGCGGCGGTGAGAAAGGAAGACTATGAAACTGCCGCAAAACTAAGGGACCAAATAGCTTCGCTGCAGTAATCAAAATGAAACTGACAGATTTAAGCTCTAAAGTTACCGAATGGTTTAACGGCACAGGCCTGATGGCCGACATTGTCATCTCATCGCGGATTCGCCTTGCGCGGAATATAGCGGGCTTTAATTTTCTGACAAAATGCAGCAACGCCGACAAGCTGGCAATACTGAACAGGTTTAAGACCGTGCTGCTGAATCTGGATATTCTTCACGACGCAGCCTTTTTCGATGTTGATAACGCCGCCGAGATTGAGCGTGTGTTTATGGTGGAACGGCATTTAATATCGCGGCATATGGCCGCGGCGACGGGGCCTCGCGGAGTGGTTGTCGCCGATAATGAGCTTTTTACGGCAATGATAAATGAGGAAGACCACCTGCGGCTGCAGACGCTCAAGCCGGGACTTGCGCTTACGGCTTGCTGGCAAAGAATAAATGAAATTGACGATGCGATACAGCAAAAGGTGCGGTATGCCTTTGACCGTCGTCTTGGGTATCTGACGGCCTGCCCGACAAATCTCGGTACTGGCATCCGGGTTTCGGTTATGCTGCATCTGCCTGCGCTGAAAATGACCGAGCAGCTCGATAAATTTATCGCTGCGTGCAGAGAAATGAATCTTGCCGTTCGCGGACTGTTCGGCGAAGGCACCGAGGCGCTTGGGGATTTTTTTCAAATTTCAAATCAGCAAACACTGGGCGTGCGGGAAGAAGATATTGTCGAAAAATTCACGAATGAAATTATTCCCGCTATAGTCAATTATGAAAAGCGTGCGCGAGAAGAACTGTTCGGCTCACAAAATGAACTGCTCGAGGATAAACTTGCGCGGGCTTTGGCGCTGCTGAAACACGCCAGGCTCATCAGCTCCAACGAGGCTTTGTTTTTACTGAGCAATCTGCGAATGGGCGTTAATATGAAGCGCATCACGAACATTCCAATCAGCACAATAAATGAATTGTTCCTGCTCACTCAGCCTGGACATTTGCAAATCAACCAGGGACGCTGCCTTGAAGCCCGTCAGCGCGATTTGTTGAGAGCAGCAACCATCCGCACAAGACTGAATTGATATTTAACTTTTGACATTGCCGGTGCGACGGCAAATCCGTCAGCTCGCAGACCTTATATGCGTACCTCGTGAAGAGTGAAGCGGAATACGGGATACGCTTCAAGAACGACTATTCAGATTAAAATGCGCTATATGAAAAACATTTTTGAATTTTGCGCGCGTTTACGACTTATCGACCGGCAGATTTGACCCATTGCCAATAAACAGGTTATACAATCTTCCAAATTGCTGATGGTTCTGTAATATTTTTTTTTGGAAACTTTAATTGCCTCCCGGTTGTCAAAATAAGATACCCGTTAACTGCTTCAGAATTTTTAAGGTTATTTCTTGACTTTCGCCGGTAAAATGAGACAATAGCCGATTCTAAATTATTAAAACCAATTATTTTCAGAAAGGAAAAATCGTTATGAAGCTTTACCTGTTTGTAATTTCAGCCGCCTTATCAGCCATATTATTTGTCGGCACAACCGTATTTGCGGCTGATGCAAACGCACCTAAAACAGACTCCAATGTCCCGCCGGCGGATACCAATACGGCAGCGGTGCAAACTGAAGTTGAGGATTTCCCTGCCGCAACCATTGACGGTGAAAACATCATGGAAAGCGAGGTTCAGGCCAAAATTGACAAAGAAGTTGAACGTATGAAACAGCAGCTCACCGAGGATCAAATAGCAGAATATAAACCCCGTATGCATAAACGTATCGTGCAGGATATGGTTATGCAAAAACTGCTGACGAATAAGGTTAAACAGAACGGCATAACCGTAACCGAAGAAGAATTTAAGGCCGAACTTGACAAACAGCTTAAGTCTCAAAATATGACGGAAGAGGATTTCAAGGCTCTTCTGGAGGCATACGGCAGAAGTTTTGAAGAACAAAAACAGCAGATAATGAACGGTATGGCCGTCAAAAAAATGATTGAACAGCAAATGGCCGGAACCGTCAAAGACGCCAACGACAGGCAAATACGCGAATTTTACGACAAAAATCTTAGAATGTACACTACGCCGGAGCAGGTAAAAGCAAGCCATATTCTTATCGGCACGAGCAGCAACGAACCCAATTCCGACCCAAATACTGTAAAAGAAGCGGCTAAAGCAAAAGCCCTGGAACTGCTGGAAAAAGTACGCAATGGCGAAGATTTTGCCGAGCTGGCAAAACAGTATTCGTCATGTCCGTCCGGCAAAAACGGCGGCGACCTCGGGTTCTTCGGCAAAGGCCAGATGGTGCCTGAATTTGAAAAAGCCGCCTTCGACCTGAAGGTCGGCCAGGTGAGCGACGTGGTTGAAACCAAGTTCGGCTATCACATCATCAAGCTCACAGACCACAAGGACGAGTCGGTAAAGCCGTTTGACGACGTAAAGGCTGAAATCGCCGAACAGTTAAACAATGAGACCAAACAGCGATTTGCAATGGATTATATCAGAAAAATTCAGGAACAGGCCAAGATAACCTACGCTGATGCAAATGATAAAATCGAACTTCCGCCGGCCGTACCTCCCGCTGCTTCCGGTGATAGCGGAAATAAATAAATTTTGGATTTTGGATTGGAGAAAGCATATTTTGTATATCATACGTCGCATATTGACAAATGAAGTGAAGTACTATGTACGGTGTACGAAGTACGACTTTAGACAACCCCCGATAAATCGGGGAGCTGACGGTTGCGAATAACACAAACTTTATTGGCTTTGCAGATGCCGGTAAAAACGTTATAATATTCCCGCAAAGGATTCAACGGGAATAAACTGATGGACAACAGCAAATTATCTGTGGTAATGATAGCCGTACTGGCCGGGGTTCTGGCAGCGGATACCTGGCGGCTCGACCAAAGCGGAACAATCACCGAGCTTGGCACAGACTCGCAAAGTCAATACTTACTCGATGTAGCCGATGTAAAACAGCTTGTAACTACCGGCAAAGTCGAACATGCACAGAAAGGCTTTGCAAACATAAAAAAGAAATATCCCCAGACAGCCGGCGACGATTTCGATGCTTTTGTCAGGGCAGAAATGCTTTTTGCACGGCGAAAGTTTGAGCCTGCCTCAAAACAATACGATGTTTTTATGAACGCCCATCCGCAAAGTCCCTTTTATGAATCTGCTCTGCAAAGACAATATGCAATAGGCAGGGCTTTTTTGAACGGTCAGAAAAAAACTGTGCTGGGAATATTCCGCATACGGGACTACGAAGCCGGCCAGGAAATAATGGAAAAGGTCGCAGACAGGGCGGGCAACGCTCCCATTGCCCAGCGGGCTATGCTTGAAATAAGTTCGAGTCTCGAACAGCGTGGCGAATTTGAACAGGCGTATCTGAACTGGGCGGAGATAAACACACGGTGGCCGACAGGGGATATAGGCCGCGATTCGCTGCTGGGTATGGCAAGTACGATGCATGATGCTTATCGGGGGCCGTATTTTGACGCCTCGATGCTTGCAAGTGCGCAAAGCTATTATCAGCAGTTTGCGGGCAAATATCCCGGCGAGGCGAACAGCCTGGCTGTAGCCGACCGGTTGATAGAGATAAACCGGCAGATGGCCGAGAAGGAATATCAGGTTGCCAAATTCTACGACAAAACGTACAAGTTTCGTGCCGCCAAAACTTATTACAATAACGTGATTGAAAAATGGCCGGATAATAAACTGGCAAAATCAGCACAGAAGGCTCTCGATAAAATGCCGCCAAGAGAACAGAAACTCGCCAAGGCCCAAAAGAGCTTCTGGAGATGGTTTCCGCTGTTCTGATTTTGGATTTTAGATTTTGGATTTTGGATTTATGAAGAGGTATTTTTATTTTGCTGTTTGCATCCTGCTTGCGGGCATTATGGTCGGTTGCAGAAAATATTCCACCGTATCGCTTTATCCCGATAATGTACAAACAATATACGTAGAAATGTTCGACAACGACACATTTCGCCGGGGGCAGGAATATGAGCTTACCGACGCGATAGCCAAAAGGATTGAGGCGGAAACGCCTTATAAAATAATTTCCAGTCGAGACGAGGCTGATACTCTTATCACCGGCAAACTCATCGACGTAAGCGAAGGTCTTTTGTCAATGGAAAGCGAGACCGGCAGGCCCCTGGAAAAACAGGCTGTTGTGGCTGCGGAGTTTAGCTGGAAAGACCTGCGAAGCGGGGATTATCTAATTGAAAAACAAACAGCCAGTGCAACAGCCGCTTATGTGCCTTTTCAGCAGCAGAGTTTTGATTACGCATCACGGATAGCCCTGAATAAACTGGCGGAAAGAATCGTCGAACAAATGCGGCAGGGATGGTAATAAAATTAAACGACAAACGGCGCCTCCGTATATCCGGGCGGACGGGAGTCGGCTAAACGAATCCAAAAATATGGCAGAACAACACAATCAACAGCAGCAGAGCAAAAATCCGGCGGGGAAAAAACCGCCGGCGCAGACTTACAAGGGCGGCCCGTATTCATGGCTTCTGATTGCCGTAGTCATTTTTATTATCTTCAGCATTTTTAGCAGTCTCCAGTCCGGGAATAAAATTTCCTGGTCTGAATTTAAAAAGCTCGTCAGGGAAGGCGGGGTGGCCAGCGCACGTATAGACAGCACACAAATCAGCGGCAGGCTTACGGACACCGGGATGAAGCTGCGGGAGACCAATGTCGCCAAATATCGCGTTACTATTGATACGGAAATCAAGGACATTGCTGAAAAATTTCTCACGGACAACAATGTCGAAACAGATTTTGCCGAACCTCCGTGGCTGTGGCCGCTGCTGGGGTGGCTGCCGATGATGATTTTCGTCGGCCTGATATGGTTTTTTTTCATTCGCAATCTCAAAAACGGTCCCGGCGGAATGCTCACAAGTTTCGGCCGCAGCCGTCACCGCCTGCTGGGCAAGGAGAAAATGAAAACGACCTTTGAAGACGTCGCCGGCATTGACGAGGCCAAAGAGGAAGTGGCGGAAATAATAGAGTTTCTCAAGTCGCCCAAGAAATTTCAGAAAATCGGCGGCAGAATACCGCGGGGCGTTTTGTTGGTCGGTCCGCCGGGCTGCGGCAAAACGCTGCTTGCAAAGGCGATAGCCGGTCAGGCAGATGTGCCGTTTTTCAGCATCAGTGGTTCTGATTTTGTCGAAATGTTTGTGGGCGTAGGAGCCTCTCGCGTGCGGGATTTGTTCCGGCAGGCCAAGGAAAACTCCCCGTGCATTATTTTTCTTGACGAAATCGACGCGATAGGCAAAAAACGCGGACCCGGCTTTGTCAGCGGCGGGCACGACGAGCGTGAACAGACCTTAAATGCGATTCTTGTGGAAATGGACGGCTTTGAAACGGACGACCAGATTATCGTAATGGCCGCCACCAACCGTGCGGACGTGCTTGATAAGGCTCTTACCCGTCCTGGGCGGTTCGACAGACAGGTAGTAGTGCCTTTGCCGGATGTAAAAGGCCGAACGGAGATTTTGAAGGTTCACGCTAAAAAGGTTCGTATGGGGCCGGACATTGACCTTGCCAGGCTTGCCCGCCAGACGCCGATGTTCAGCGGGGCAGACCTTGAGGCGATAATCAATGAAGCCGCCATAGCGGCGACAATGGCCAACAAAGACTATATTGAAATGGACGACCTTGAAGAAGCCCGCGACAAGGTCCGCTGGGGACGGGCCAAACGCAGCAGAATGATAGACCGCAGGGAAAAGGAAATGGTTGCTTTTCACGAGGCCGGTCACGCGCTTGCCCAATCGCTTTTGACCGATGCCGACCCGCTGCACAAGGTGAGCATTATTCCGCGCGGCCCGATGGGCGGGGCTACATTTTCACTGCCGGAAAAAGACCGAACATATTACACGCGAAAATATTGTCTTGCGGAGCTTCAGGTCTGCTTTGGCGGACGCGCCGCAGAAGAGCTTTTCACGGACGATATTTCAAGCGGAGCCGCGGCGGATATTCAGGCCGCAACTTCCCTTGCCCGCAATATGATAACAACATGGGGCATGAGCGATTTGCTTGGACCGGTTGATTACGCTCAGCACTACGACGAAAATTATTACTTTAATCAGTCCGGTACGGAATATTCGGACAAGACCGCTGAAATGATAGATAATGAAGTACGCAAGCTGATTGACGAGGCGCATCTGAAATGCAGGGACATGCTCGCTGCGAACAGGGACAAGCTTGAGGTAATTGCAAATGCGCTTATAAAGTATGAAACGCTCGATGCCGCCGACGTACAGACCATAATAAAAGGCGGCACAATAGACAAACCGACGGTGGCTGATTTGCTCGCAGCGGAACAAAAGAAAAGTTAGCCGCCGGGGGCCGAGGAGGTCGTATGAGAAAACTGTGCCTGATACCGTTTTTAGCAGCCTGTTGTATTTGTTTTGCGGAACAGGCCGGGCCGCTGCAATCCAAAATCACAACCGATATTGTTGAAGTTTCCCTCGAACTTCAACACGCCTGGGTTAGACCTTTAAGCAGTTCGGCGCTGGCGGTAAAATTCAATACTGCCGGTACATGGCATTTCTATGCGGATGCCGATACAGCGCCGGGCGGCAAAAAACTGCAAATTACCGCAAGATTGCCGGGCGCCGAATTCAGCGAGCCGATATTGCCGTCCAGCCATGATTATTTTGACAAGGGTCTGAATCAGAAAATTCGGGTCTATAGCGGCAGCTTCACGGTATATCTGCCCTTCAAAACCGCCGAAAATATCACCGATGGAAATATTGAAGTACAAATCAGCGGCGCTGTATGTTCAGATCAGTTGTGCAGAATAGAAGAATATAGCCTGGGCATACCTCTGACAATCTCACAGCAGGCCGACATGAACAGTCCTGCGTTCCGGCTGCCTGCAAAGCAGCCGACAAAAAAGACGCCTGCGGCGGCGACAGCAAACGGATTGACTGTTCAAATTGCCCTGCCGCTGGCGATTATCGCCGGATTATTGCTCAATGTAATGCCGTGCGTCTGGCCTGTGCTGCCGATTGTTGTAATGCGTCTTGTCGGGCAGGCTCGGCAGAGCAGGGTTAAAAGTATGCTGTACGGCGCGGGCTTTTGGATTGGTATCGTTTTGTTCTTTGCGGCTTTGGCGATTTTAAATATCGCACTGCGGATTGGATTCGGCTCAGTTTACAACTGGGGCGACCAGTTCCGAAACCCGGAATTTATTATCGCAATGACCGCACTAATGGTCGTGCTGGCGATGTTTATGTTCGGGGTTTTCAATATTGCCATACCTGCATCAATCAGCGGACAAAACGGGGATAAAAAAGGGCTTTTGGGCATTGTTGCGATGGGATTTCTTGCTGCGCTTTTGAGTACGCCGTGCAGCTTTGGGATATTGATAGCCGTGTTCGCATGGGCGCAGACACAGGCGCTTTGGCTTGCAACGCTTACGCTTTTGCTCATTGGTGCGGGAATGGGACTGCCGTATTTTTTGCTTACTATGATTCCTGGTCTTTTGAAAAAAACTCCAAAGCCCGGCAGGTGGATGGAAATATTCAAAATCACAACCGGTTTTATTCTGCTGTTTATCGCCGCCAAACTGTTTGATTCCGTGCCGCAAAGCCGTGCCGTACCAACGCTTTATTTTATGATAATACTGGCCTTTGCCGTCTGGATATGGGGCGGCTGGGTCGATTACAATACGTCAAAGCTCAGAAAATACATTATTCGAATAATTGCGATTGTAATCATACTTGTGTCCGGCAGATATTTGCTTGCTGAGCCGAAACAGTCAAAAATCGACTGGCAGGATTACAACGCGGCGGTTATAGCCCAGGCACGCGAACAAAACAGACCTGTGCTGATAAAGTTTACCGCCGACTGGTGCACCAATTGCACCGTGCTTGACCTTACGGTGTACAAAAAAGACGGCATCGCTGATTTGATTAAAGGCAAGCACGTTCTTGCCGTCAGGGCTGATACTACCGAAAGGGATTTTCAGGCCACAAAGGATATGAACAATATTTACGGGCAAAGTTCGCTGCCTGTAACGATTCTGCTGCTGCCTGGAAAAGAAGATTTCATTGTGCTGCCGGGCATTGCGATAGAGCAAAAACTTGTCGAAAATCTGAATTCAATAAAATAGCCGAATTATGCCGGATAAAAAATTTCACAAAATAAATCCGTCAGTCGCCAAAGAACGTGTGGCGAATATCTGGCCGATACTCAAACGAACATATCCGAACGCCAAATGCAGCCTGGAGCACGTCAATCCGCTGGAGCTTTTAATTTCGACAATCCTTGCGGCTCAGTGTACCGACGAAAGGGTGAACATTGTTACAAAGAATTTATATAAAAAATACAGGACTGCTGCGGACTGGGCTGCGCAGGATGTTAAAGTAATTGAACAGGAAATTAAAAGCACGGGTTTTTACCGCAACAAGGCAAAAAACATAAAGGCTGCCTGCGAAATTATAGCCCGTGATTTTGCAGGCAAAGTGCCGGACACAATGGAAGATCTTTTGAAACTGCCCGGAGTGGGTCGAAAAACGGCCAATGTAATTCTCGGCAACTGCTTTAATACGCCCGGCATTATTTGCGATACGCACGTAATAAGGCTTTCGCGCAGGCTCGGCCTGAGCACAAACGACGACCCGGCAAAACTCGAATATGATTTAATGGAAATAGTGCCTAAACGCAATTGGACGCTGTTCAGCAATTTGCTTGTCTTTCACGGGCGAAACATTTGCAACGCACGAAGGCCGGATTGTGAAAAATGTCCGATTGCAAACTATTGTCCTTCTGCGGGCAGGAAAGAATACTATTAATATTACAGCACAATTAACAATGCGGAAAAGTTATATAACCTGTCTGGCAATGAAGGTTTAAATCCGAAATCCGAATATCGAAATCCGAAACAATATCGAATATTCAAAACTAAAATGTTCAAAACAAAAATCCAAAACAATGGAATCTTTGTTTTGGTTATTCTGATTTGAAATTTCGAATTTCGTGTTTCAAGTTTTTTATTGGATGTTGGATGTTGTGTTATTGGTTATTTTAAAAACACAGGAGATTATAAAATGTCAGAGATACGAATGCCCATGGACGAACCGTGGCGAATATTCAGAATAATGGCCGAGTTTGTCGAAGGTTTTGAGGAACTTGCCTCGCTGGGACGTGCGGTCTCTATTTTTGGTTCGGCGCGAACCAACGATGGCGACCCTTATTATCACGTTGCCAGAGAAACGGCACAACTGCTCGCAAAGGCGGGCTTTGCAGTAATTACCGGAGGAGGGGGGGGAATAATGGAAGCGGCAAACAGAGGCGCTGCCGAGGTTGGAGGAAAAAGTGTCGGACTAAATATAGAGCTGCCGCAGGAGCAGATTCCAAATAAATACCAAAATGAATCGCTTCATTTCAGATATTTCTTCTGCCGTAAGGTGATGTTCCTGAAATACGCACACGGATTTATCGCCTTCCCCGGCGGGTTCGGCACAATGGACGAACTGTTCGAGGCGCTGGTACTGATTCAAACGCTCAAGCAGGCGTACTTTCCGATAATACTTATGGGAAGCAAATACTGGCGGGGGCTTTTAGACTGGATAGACAATGTAATGCTGGGGCATAATTATATCGACTCCGACGACCGCAGGTTTTATACTCTTACGGACGAGCCAGCCACAGCAACAAAAATTATCGTAGATTACTATGAATCCAACGGCATAGCGGGAATAAAAGAGCCAGAGGGCATCAGAAAGCAAATGGAAAACTTTACAAGTTAATTTATGGCAGCTATTCGATACACCGGCAGTGTTGTTTATATTTTCGCATTCGATATCGCTTATGATATGAAGCGAACGGCTTTTCCGAATGTGCTTGGGCAGAAAGCGGAGGAATATTTGATCGGACCAAGCAAACGCAGCCCGCGACAGTTGTTCTTTTACAGACCTCGCCGGGTGCGCACGGCAAATTTACTTGTCAAAACACCCGCAGGAAACGTCGAGATAAGCAGAATCGTAAAAATATTCGGCGTTGGTGCGCTGAGCATACAAATTCGCATGCCGTTCACCGTTGATTCACTGGCGCAGCTCGTAGAGTACCACGATATGCAGATAGACGGCGGCAGTCTGGAAAAACACGCAACCGCACTGGCCGGACAAATCGTAGAGGAATTGCGTGAAAGCCTGATTAAACCGGTCGAACAGCTCGAACCGGCCGAGGTCTACACGATATTTTGCATTGACAAACTGCCCGACAATCAAAAGGCCGCGGACTGGCTGAACAATAACCGCAGACAAATAGCCGCTCTGCTTACGCAGGAACATGATGCCGCCGCTCTTTCGGAGCAGGAGACCATGGAATCCACGTCTAATTATTTAAGTTATTACGAATACGACTTAGTGGTAAGCGACTGGGACGCGGCCGTAGTCGTAGGTCAGCAAAACGATATCGACGATACGCTGCATATTATGGAACTGGCTAATGTACAGCTCGCTGAATTGCGGACCTACGACAGGCTGCTCGATAATTCGCTCGAACAGGCCTACCGCGATATGGCACATTCCGGTTTTATCAGCCGCAGAGATGTCCATCGGAGTCTGCGCGAAATTCGAGTCGATATGGCAAGACTTAGCGACGAACTGCTCAACGCAACAAAATTCTTCGGCGACTGGCATCTTGCAAGAATTTACGGGACTTTATCGCAGAGATTTCATTTGTCGGACTGGTTCAAAATTGTCGAGGAAAAACTTAAAACGCTTGCCGAACTGTACGAAATCCTTCAGCAGCAGTCCGTAAATTTCTCAATGGTGATGCTGGAAACCACCATCGTGCTGCTTTTTATTATAGACCTGGTGATACTTGTGATGGGATTGAAACATTAACGGACAAGTCACAACGACGACTGTGCAAGTGCGGCAGCGTAATGTTCCAGCAAATAATCCTTTTTCGGTCCGCCGAGATGTTCCCACGGCAATATTTCATCCCTTGCAAATTCTCTCTGCGCAAGACTGTCAATATTCATTCCGAAATGTTCAAACGCCTTCTGCCATATCTGATAATTAAAACAATCGTCCCACAGGTCGAATCTTGCGCCGTTTTTCCAGGCATATTCAATCACGTCTGCAAGTTTTCTGTCTCCGCGGCCAATCGCGGATTCGAGAATACTCCGTTCGATGTTGTGAAACTTGAACTGCACGGTTTTGGCGTTTAACTGCCGTTTGCGTTCGATAAGCAGTCTGCGGGCTTCAAGAAAATACTGCTGCGATTGCTGATTCAGCCAGCCAAAGGGCGTATGAGCCTTCGGTACAAGCCAGCTGACAGCGGCGTTAATCTCTGCGGCAGAGCCCCGGACTTTGCGTTTCAAATCCGCAAGAGCTTTGCACAAATCCACGATTTGAATTGTATCCGCCTGCGTTTCGCAGGGAAAACCGACCATAAAATAAAGCTTGATTTTTCCAAAGCCCTCGTGATATGCACGCTCAACAGCGGCAAAAAGGTCTTCATCTTTAAGGGGCTTGTTAATAATCCGGCGGAGTTTTTCGCTCGCAGCCTCTACAGCTATAGTAAGCCCGCCCTTGCGCACGGTTGTCGCCAGCTGAGGCAGCATTGCCAGTTGCTTGTCAACCCGCAGCGACGGCAGTGAAATACCCACATGACGAGGCTCAAAATATTCACGTAATTCCCCCGTAAGCTGTTCGAGTTGCGGATAATCCGCCGTTGAGAGACTCAACAGACCTACCGTATCAAAACCGGTGGCGGCGTAAGCCTGTTTTGCAATTTCCACGATTTTCCCGATACTGCGGAATCGCACCGGCCTGCGGCAAAAGCTGGCCTGACAAAAACGGCACCGCCCAGGACAGCCTCGCATTATTTCAATGCTGATTCTTTCGTGTACCGCCTCAACGAACGGCACTATCGGCCTTAACGGCACGTATGAATTTTCAAAATCCTCTACAACGGCGTTTTCAAATCGTGTCGGCAGGCCTTCAACAACAGCGATAAACTTTTTTATCTTCAGACCGTCGTATTCAAACCGATAAAACTCCGGCACATAAAGCCAGTTGAATTTCTTTGCTGCATCAAGTAAAGCAGCCTTTTTGGCTGAACCTTGTTTTTTATGCCGCCGCAAAAGCTCGACAAAATCAATTATCGCCTGTTCGGCCTCGCCGAGAATAAAGGCGTCAAAAAAAGGCGATACCGGCTCACAGCAGTTTGCCA
>DYLR01000039.1 GCA_020721975.1 Blastopirellula marina
GCACGCGCCTGCAAACCTGTGGCTGCCTCGGGCGCGTCAAAACGCTCGGCTGACGCAGAGCCTGCCGCGTAACCGAACACCATAACCAAACACATTAAACGGATGCTAAACATAGGCAACAGTTTCAGTATATTTAATAATCCCATTCCTCATGCCCCAGTGCTGAGCGATTCAGTTGTTCACGCAGTAGCCGCCAGTTCGGCATAAATTTATTCATCAGTGCCGTGAACTGGTCGTTATGATGCCGCTCCAGTAAATGTACCATTTCATGCACGATAATATATTCAAGGCACTGGGTGGGTTTCTTGGCAAGCTCGAGGTTCAGCCAGATACGCCCCGCCTCGATGTTGCAGCTACCCCATCTGGTTTTCATCTGCTTCACCCGACTATCTCCCACCTTCACGCCGACTATGGGTTCCCACTGCGCTATCAGTGATGGCATCAACGCTTTAAGCTGCTGGCGATACCATCCCGACAAAACCCTTGCACGTTGCACTTGGTCGCTACCCTCACGCACATACAAGTCGATGATGGTTTTATTCCTGATAACGACTTTTGGTGCGTCGCTCTGATAAATCACATTCAAACGATAGCGACGACCCTGGAAATAATGACTCTCGCCTGACACATACTCGCGCACGGATTGCCGCGCCTGATGGGTAAATTTATTTTTCTGGCGTTTAATCCACGGCAGCCTGGAGATAACCGCCAGGCGCACAGCTTCATCACTGACCAGCAACGGTGCAGCCACGCGCACCCGACCTGATGGCGGATAAACGGCGAGATGCAGGTTTTTGATGTCCTTGCGAACAATATCAACCGTCAGCCCACTCACCTTGATTTGGTGGGGTGCGGTGATGGGATCTGGCTTAGTAATCACTTTGCTTTTTCACCAACTCGAACACGCTGTCGGTCATTTGCTCATCATGAAGCACCCGCTTCACTGCATAGCGCACTTCCTTTTCTTTCACCTTATGCCCGCGCCAATCATCTTTTTTGCTTGATAACACCGCGTAATCCACCGCGTGAGCTAAGGCTTCGTCGTGCCCCAAGTTGTCATACAGCGCGCGCTGGGCTGAAGTGTGCAAAGACTGAGGATAATCCGCACCGCCACCGGGTTTTTGCACTTGCTCTGCCAGCGCAACAATCTCGGCAAGGTATTGCTCATAGTCCAACGCCTGCTCTTTGCGCTGGCGTATCAGGCTATCCAGCAGCTCAGACATTTTGTCGTAATACTTCGGATTAATGGGTTGCTCGTCGATGATAACCTTGCGCAGGTTGTTTTCAATGGTCTCGGCAACAGCTTCCTTGTTGTCGCGTATTCCTTTGGGCAGTTCCTGCAAAGCGTCCACGCCTCGCTCGACTATCAACTGAACCAAGCTTATATCGTCAAAGGTGGAAATTATTTCGCTGTCTTCGGCGCGGATGTAAGTATCTATCAGGTGGCGCATGGCAGGCTCGAACATCTTCATGTCGATATAATCACCGCTTGCCATTTTTACCTCACTCCGCACTTTCTCAAAGTGGTCAACTTCCTGCTTGATTTGCTCGGTCTGTGCTGCGCTATAGCCCGCCTCTGCCATCTCGCTGGCCAGGTCAGCATAAGCACGTATCAGTGACACGGTATATTTGTACAGCGTCACCCGTTTGGATTCATTATCCTTGAGCTGATTCTTGTCAGCCGTATCGAGGGCGCAAAAATAGCGCAAATAAGCCGCTGTATCCTTAGGTGATGCCACGGGTTCACACAGTGCCTTAATTGCTTCCCGCGTTTCTTCTAGCCGCTCCCTGGCAGTTTGCAAACGGTCAACCAGCAAGCCTGCCACATCTTCCTGGTCATAGCCGTCCAGCGCACCCGAAGTGTAGTCGTGAATGGCCGTGCCCAGGCTTTTGAACAGGTCTTTGTAATCGACGATATAGCCGTATTCCTTGTCGTCGCCGTCCAGCCGATTGACTCGGCATATCGCCTGAAACAGACCGTGGTCACGCATTTGCTTGTCGATATACAGATAGGTAGCCGAGGGCGCATCAAAGCCAGTCAGCAGCTTATCCACGACAATGAGCAGCTTCATCTGGCCAGGCTGGTCTATGAATTTCTTCTTCACCGCTTTCTCAAAATCTTCTGCTGCTTGGTCGCCCAACATCTGGTTATAGATTTCGTATTTACGCAGCCGCTCGGTCAGCCCCTCGCCAGTCTCCTCACCCTTGATGTCAGCAGGGGACGGCGCATACGAAGTGACGATGGCACATTTACCCGCCAGCTCGGTCTTGCCGAAAAGCTCGTAGCATTTGCAAGCTTCATAAATACTGCTGGTCACCAGCATGGCATTGCCGCGCCCGCTTTGTAGCCGGTCTTTGGTTTCCATGTCCATCAGGATGTCGGCGACGATTTTTTCCAGGCGCGATTTGGAGCTAAGCACCTTCTGCATGCTGCCCCATTTTTTCTTCAACTGCGCCAGCGCAACGTCGTTCAGCCCCTTGGTCTTGGAATCAAACCACTGGTCGATTTTCGCTGGTGAGGTAATGCTCTGGTCGATATCCCGCGCCTCATAGCGCAAGTCCAGCACCACCTTATCCCGCACCGCTTCGTCGAATTTGTAGGTGTGAATATAGCTGCCGAATATTTCAATGCTCTTCTGCTTGTCAGCTTTGAGTAGCGGTGTGCCAGTAAAGCCGATAAATAGGGCATTAGGCAAAATAGCCTTCATCGCCTTATGCAGCTCGCCGCTCTGCGTTCTATGACATTCATCAACGAAAACGTATATATCGCCTTTGGCTTTGAAGTCAGCAGGCAGGCTACGTTGCATCTCGGCGATAAATTCCGCAATGTCACCTGCCTGCTCATCATCTTCCTTGCCTGCGAATTTGTGTATGAGTGAGGCCATCAACCATGGATTAGGCGCGTTGAGCCTGGCGATCAGGTCAGCCCCGCTTTGGGCGCGGTAGATGTCTTCGTCCACACCCTTGAACACCTTTTCAATCTGTTCGTCCAGCTCGGTGCGGTCAGTAATCACCACCACCCGCGCATCTTTGACATTTTCGCGTACCCACTTCGCCAGCCACACCATGGTCAGACTCTTGCCGCTGCCCTGAGTGTGCCAGATAATGCCGCCCTCGCGGCGTTTGATATGGTCTTGCGCTGCCTTCACGCCGAAGTATTGATTATGGCGGCAGAGCTTTTTAACCCCCGCATCGAATACGATGAAGTCATGGATATTTTCGAGGAAATGTACTTTATCGCAAAGCTGGCTGATGTGACGGTCGAGCAGGTTCTCAATGCTGCTGTCTTGCTTCCATGTCAGGTAGTACTTTTCTTTGGTTTCTATGGTGCCATAGCGCAGCCCTTCGGTATCGTTGCCCGCCATCAGCAACTGCATGGTGGTGAAGAAAGGTTGAATGAATATCTTCTTCTGGTTGTCCAGATTCTGGCGTATGCCCTCGGACACCGACACGATGGAACGCTTCAACTCCAGCACCCCGAGCGCAATGCCGTTCACATAAATCACCACATCGGGGCGTTTCGTGTTCGCTTTGGCATCTGCGCCTTTGATAGTCACTTCCTCGGCAATGCCAAAGTGATTGTTGAGCGGGTTCTTCCAGTCTATCAGCCACACCGTTTGCGTGTTTTCGCCGATATCAGCTTTGACCTTCACCCCATAGCGCAGCAACTCATACACCGCCTTGTTACTGTCATACAGGCTTTTGGTCTGGTCGCCTGCCACCTTGCTGAACTGGTGCAGTGCGCGGGTAGCAAGGGCATCGTCGTAGCCCTGCTTCTTGAGAAATTGCCGAACCAGCGCATCGTCAATGTTGCGGTTGCCAACACGGTCACTCCAGCTACCCAGATAATCGTAGCCCAGTGTTTCACTGAACAGCCTCACCACACGTTGCTGGGTGGCGCGCTCTATTTGTCCGACGGTGCTCATTGCTGACTTCCTTTTCGTGATGTTGCCAATAGCAACTTGCCTTTTTCGGTTAAGCGATATTGTTGTAAACGACTATTAGGCTTATCTGGGATCGTTCTCTCCAACCACCCCTCATCCAGAAGTTTGTCCAGATAATTGCGTTGAAAAGTCTCACGATGCCGGATACCTGATACCTCCTGGATTTCCGCGCTCTTCAAACTTTTAGTCGAACACGCATCCAAGACACGTATCACCCACGGATCGACTTGTCCGGTGACTTGTCCGGTGACTTGTCCGGTGACTTGTCCGGTGACCTCCCCAGCCTTGCGTCGTATGGTCGTTACAAACCCATCCGAGACTGAAAACTGTGGCTCTGGCAACCCTACTTCACGGCAACGCCGTATCATATCGCCCGTGCCTGTACCCATACGCTCAATGTACTTGGTGAGGTACAGCGGTTCTGCTAACTGCGGGTTATGTGGTACTGAGCCATGCGGATGGCGCAGTTTTTCCAGCGTCAGTGATGATGGCAAACCACCAGGATTCCAGATTTCCAGTCGGTCAGCAAACAACATCACCTGCACGCTGCCGTTGCTGGTGTAATCGCGAGGTGCCACGGCATTGACAATAGCCTCAGCCACCACTTCGCGGGGGATTTCGTATGCCACTGGCACGGCTGCACCGCCTTCGCGAGTACCCACCCAGAGGTTAATTTTTGACATCACAAAATCCACCGCTTGATCGACCAGATCGAACACCGTGCCTTTGTAAATTTGATACGACGGAATCGGCTTGGCGACCTCTACACCATGAAAGTGTGCGCACTTCACCTCGGAGGAAACCAGAAAACGTTGTGGCTGCTTTCCAAACAGCAACATAGCGGCATTAGTGGGACGACCATCATCAAGCAGATTGAGATGTGTCAGCAACTCGCCCGATGTAGCCTCCTCTGGCAGCGGGAACCCACGCGCGCGCCGGGCACGACGCAGAAAAGTCGCCATACGCTCTTCATCCAAATCAGCCAGCGTGGCATTGCGGCAAGGCACAGAATCAAATGGCCCATTACGAATCAGCTCATGCGCTTCCAGATACTGCACCAATGCCGCATACAACCCGGCAATCAACTCACTGGTAGTCACGTAGCGGCGACGGATCAGCTCATTACCCACACGCCTGATCAATGCCTGCATCTTGGCGTGGCGGAGGGCATCATCCGCACCCTTCACAAAAATCAAACGCGTCTTGCGTCGCTCAGTCGCCACAACAAATTCACATTCCGTGGGCGAGATGCCCTCTGCATCTTCATAGCCATAGTCGTTGCCCAACAAGCCTACATAAATATCACACCCTGCCACTTCATCCAGATAAACCTCATCGGCACGACGATCAGCCGCAGGCACATCCTCAAACAGGAAAGGCTCGAAAAAGCGACGCATCAGCGCATCGTTGCGCAGCCAATCGCGCAACGCCAGCCGCTCCTCGGCAAACTCCTTCTGCACACTGCTGATAAAAATGCGTAACGGTTTCATATCAACCGTATTCTCCCTGTTAGCAGTTCCTGCATCATGCCCTGCTTAAGGGCACGAGTCTTGTCGCGTTGCTGCTCCAGTGCAGTGAGGTCGGCATCCATGTCGGAGAGAATGGTGGCGATGGCGGTTTGTTCTTCTCTTGTGCGAGGCAGTGCAACACGCATCTCCGTCAGAGTATCCATTGTTATGTAAGGCGTATTTCCGGCGTTAACTTCGGTTCTGAGCCGACCCTGCAAATTCCTATCCATGAATAGTCTCAAGTATAGGATTTCAGCATTAAAGTCAGTAAGGACGTAAGTTCGCTGATATGCGTTGAACTTGCCCGTGTAATGGTGAACATACCCAACATTGGCACCATTACCAGAAACCAAGAGCGCATCGGCATCAAAAGCATATTCATCTATGAAATAGTGCTCTCTAGCACAGGTAAAAAACGGGTACTCTCCGCTTTCAACCATCGCGTTTGCATCAAGCTTACCTGTCGTTACACGCCCACAAACATCCCCCAACCGCTTCACCTCCCACTCCCCGCTAAATCCTGGCAGGCGTTGTTTGCCGGTGAGGAGCTGCTGCATGGCGGCTTGCTTGATGTCGCGCTTCTTGGCGATGAGCTTGTCCTGTGCGGCAAGCAGCGCATCCACATTGGATAGCGCGGTGGCGATGGCACGTTGTTCGGGAAGATGAGGATAACCAATGGGAAACTCACGAACATTCTGGCTGGTGATATTTGGGTCTTTACGACTACTACTTGCCACGCTTTTCCAGTATTCCACTTTGAAATTCAATGTTGCCAGCAGATATTCAGGTAGCAAAACATTCTTTTGTGGCTGAATCGCTGTGATAGCTTGATTTACCGCAGCGGGGATTTTTAGCAGTCCAGTTCGTCCGATTTGATTGTATCCGCCATACATTGCGACAAGCACAGTGCCAATTGGATAAGGACGCAAACTGGTTTCCTCTACAGCACAGATTGTCACAAGCTCATCAGTATTTATAATTTCCGAATCGTTCAGGTCAAGCGTCTTAACCCAAGGGATAGAACCATTTCTATAGTAGCGTTCTGGCATACTCCGAGATGGTGTTGTCCCTGATGAAGTTAAGCAAATTTCGCCAAGAGTAGATAATTGCCAATCCTCTGGTATCACCCCCACCTCAGTCTGCTTATAGCCCGCCCTGACGGGTAGCGAGTCCAGCATCACTTGGTAGCCAGCTGGTGCTTCTTGTACGGTTAGCGGCTCATTCATGGTTGCACTCCCGTGGTGTGCGTCATGTCACCAAAATCGCCATTTCGTGAGCATGAGGTGTCGAACCTGTACCCGAAACAGCCGTTTTGGTAACACGTTTCGCTTATCATGGGTAAATTATTCGTTTTTTTACCCACGTTGCGACTGTCATGGGTAAGAAATGGACATTTCGTACTCATATCAAGGCGACCTGTTTTGCGCTTACGTTTTGCAGTAAGCTGTAGAGCGCGTCATTGAGGTAGTAGTTGTCTTTGCCGAGTTTGTGCTTGGTGAGTAAGCCGATGCTCACCACTTCGTCGAGGTATTTAGCGGCGGTTTTGCGGGTCACTTGCAGTTCATCTATCACAAATTCAATCTTGGTGTAGGGGTGACGAAACAGATTGTTGATTAAATCTTGGCTATAGACTTTGGGTAATTCGGTGCGTAACTTTTCCTTGTGCCGTTGCATCAATGCCACGATAGCGGTAATCAAGGTTGTGGTTTGGCGTGAGGTTTGCTCTACGCTATCCAGCATATACAGCAACCAGTCTTCCCAGTTGCCCGTGTCGCGGGTGGCTTGTAGCAGACGGTAGTAATCTGCTTTGTTCTGGTTGATGTAGCGGCTCAGGTACAGCACCGGACTGCCTAGCAAGTCATGCTGCACCAAGTACAGAATGTTAATAATGCGCCCCGTTCTGCCGTTGCCATCATAAAAAGGATGAATACTTTCAAACTGGTGATGAATGACGGCCATTTTGGTGAGCGTATCCCAATCGCACAAGTCATCCTCATTGATGAAACGTTCCAGATTGCTCATCAGTGCGATGATTTCATCGGGGTGCTGCGGCGGAGTGTAAACGGTTGCGCCCGTGAGGTCGTTTTTCAGAGCCGTGCCGGGCAATTTACGGAAGCCTGCGCGACTCTCTTCAATGCTGGCTTGAATTTCCAGTATGTCGTTATTGGTGAGTAACTGGGTACGCTTGACTTGCTCGAAGCCGTTGCGCAGGGCGGTGGCATAGTTATGGACCTCTTTCGCCGCCACGGTAACAAACTGCCGCGCAATGCTGTCGCTACGGTACAGGTCGTCGTGCGTGGTAATGATATTTTCAATGGCGGAACTGTCTTTGGCTTCCTGCAAGGACAGTGTGCTGATGAGTATGCTCTGGTTGGGAATGCTGGCAACCACACCTTTCAATTCCGCCAGTGCTTGATGCGCTCGAGCGAGTTTCTTCAGCACCGCACGGGTTTCAATGTCTTGCGCTAGCGGTAGTGGTTTCATGGTCGTCATAGTCAACTACTCCTTGTCATCATCTGTTGGCGGAATATTCAGTAATTTATCAAAATCCGATGCGCCAATAACTTGAACTACTTCCATTTTGGAAATAGCTGCCTCGCCCAGCTTGGGCTGCATCGGAATATACCCAACGGTCTGAGTAACTAAATACTTAGGGAAGCACTGATTTATTCGGTTTTGTCATTCCCGCGCAGGCGGGAATCCAGTTAAATCAAGGCACTGGATCTCCGCGAAAGCGGAGACGACGAAATCTTTCGCCTTCAGCATGTCGGTCAATGAAATAAAGTCATCCTCCTGTTGAGAAATGATGCTAATGGACGTGCCCAGTACGCTGATAGTCGTTTTTTTATCTTTACTCATAGCCTGAAACCCAGCATTTTTTGTGAG
Organism: Blastopirellula marina; assembly: GCA_020721975.1. Taxonomy (GTDB): domain Bacteria; phylum Planctomycetota; class Phycisphaerae; order Sedimentisphaerales; family UBA12454; genus DYLR01. The sequence goes on from DYLR01000039.1 coordinate 8,339, forward strand.
TGCCAAACCGTTTTATCTTCAACGCAAAAAGTGGGAAGATTTCTGACTAATTGACGCAACCTAAAAAGGTGCGACAGTGTTGCACCTTTTGCTGCCAGAGCGAGCCTCATAACGTAAACCCCATTTTCATCAAATGCGCTTCGACCTTGGCATTTAGCATTGCCACCTCGGCGGCGAGTTGTGGCAGCGGTTCGGCGTAGCGTTCGGCGAGTTGTTTGATGCGCCCTGTGAGGGCTTGCGAGACGCGGTCTAGCTCGGTCTGCACATCGGCGGCTAGCGTGGTGAGCCATTTGTCATCTACTACCAGGGTCTGGATGTCGTCTGCGCTGAGCTTGGCATATTGCGCCGCGACCTTGGCATCCAGTTGCTTTTGCGCGTCCTTTACCTTTTTGCTGGCGGCGGATTCCTGCTCAATGAGGGTAAGGTAAGCGTTGAGCTGTTTGCGCTCTTCCGCACCATCTGCATCGTTTTTAATGTCTTTGAGGCGTGCGGCTACGCTGACTTTGGTGAGCTTGCCTTTGTCGTTCCTGGCTTCTGCCAGCAGCCCATCTTCGCCGCCATGCTCTTCGTCCAGCTCTTCCATCTGGCGAGTGATGGCATCACGCTCGGTTTCCAGTTGTGCTATGGCATCACGCTCAGCAGCAAAGTAACGGGCGATGATGAGCTGGGGCGGTATCAGACCGTTGCTGGCATCATTGCCCGCTTGCCAGCCGTCTGCCTCTATCAGGTACACATCATCCTGCATGGTGTCTGACCAGTAGCTCATCAGGTGCTGGTACACATCGTACTGGTCGATGAGTTTGACCTCGGCAAAGGTTTGCAACAAATCTTCGGAAAGCAACTCTATCAGCTCTTTAGGATGGGCATCCTGGCTGATGCCTTTCAGGCGCGCTGTGTTGTTTGCCTTCCAGCGCTGGAACAGGTCGCTGACGGCTTGAGTGTAATGGACAAATTCAGGATGGGCGAAAATGGTGGGCTTCACTTGCGCTGCTGCCTCTTTCATCTGGCTGTAACCCAGTCGCGTACCACGCTCGAACAGCTCTTTTTGCAAAGTGGGAAACACTTGCCAATAAGCGGCCATGCCTGCTATGTCTGCGTTGGGGATGCCGCCTTGCAGGTGTGCGGCGATGTCTTGCAGGTCTTCTGTCTCTGAGCTATCTATGTAGCGCGGGATATTGAGGTTGTAGTCGTTAGCCTCGATTTCCGCCACGCTGACCATGCGCGCATATTTTGGCTGCGCCAGCTGCTTATTGAACACGTCCACGATTTTGTGAATATCCTGGTGGCGCAGGCGGTTCTTGTTGCCGTCTTTGACGTAGCCCTTGCTGGCATCAATCATGAATAGTCCAGCACGCCCTGCTGCATTTTCCTTATCGAGCACAATGATACAAGCGGGGATACCCGTGCCATAGAACAGGTTGGCAGGTAGCCCGATAATGCCCTTGATATAACCTTTGCGAATGATGTTCCTGCGGATAAAACCTTCAGCACCACCACGGAACAATACGCCATGCGGCAGTATCACCGCGCCTTTGCCCGTGCTCTTGAGCGAACGGATGATGTGCAGCAGGAAGGCGTAGTCGCCATTTTTGGCAGGCGGGATGCCATCGGCAAAACGCTCATACAAATCATTGGCGGGGTCAAAGCCGTTGCTCCATGCCTTGGTGGAGAATGGCGGATTAGCAACGACGAAGTCATGCAGCTTGAGGCTACCGTCTTTTTCCTTGAAATACGGATGAGCCAGCGTGTTGTCCTGCCAGATTTCAGCCGTCGGATTGTCGTGCAGTATCATGTTCATCTTGGCTAACGCGGCGGTGGCGTTGTCCATTTCCTGCCCGTAGATGGTGACACCCGTCTTGGATTCGTCTGCCGCTTTCAATAGCAGTGAGCCCGACCCACATGTTGGGTCATAAATGGTTTGACTCTGGCTCTTGGTCGCATTGATGCCAATGACCTTAGCCATAATGCGCGAGACTTCTGCGGGGGTGTAGAACTGGCCTTTGCTCTTGCCTGACTCGGTGGCAAAGTGACGCATCAGATACTCATAGGCATCACCCAGAATATCGTCGCCTTCTGCGCGGTTACTGCTGAAGTTCAACCCAGGTGCATCGAAGATGCTGACCAGATTAGACAGGCGGTCTTGCATCTCCTTACCCTTGCCCAGCTTGTCGGCATCGTTGAAATCAGCAACGTCTATCACGCCCTTGAGGTCGTTGGCTTCGGCAAGACGGGCAATAATTTTGTTTATCTTGTCGCCTATTTCCTTGTCACCCTTAAGCGCGAGCATATCCTTGAAACTGCCCCCCTCAGGCACTTCTATCAGCGCATCAGGCTGCCCCGCATATTTGTCCGACACATACTTAACGAACAACAGCACCAGCACGTAGTCTTTATATTGGCTGGCATCCATACCGCCACGAAGTTCATCACAGCCTTTCCAGAGTGAGCTATAGAGTTCGGATTTCTTGATTGCCATGCGGGTGTACCTAAGGAAAGAAGCGTGCAGAAATTAATATCATTTTTGAATTATCCATTATTTTGGCTGATACGCGCTATTTTAACGCCGTAAACCAGTCGCTTTTCGGGTAAAATTCAGCCTTTACTTGTTCCAGCCAGCGCGCAAATTTCAATCTGCTATAATTCAATCAATCCCATTAAAAGGACATTGCAATGAACGCAATCTTATCCCCGATAGTGTCTGAATTCGAGACCGAGGAACAAGAATCAAGTTATACGAAATGGCTACAGCAAAAAACCGCTAACAGCTTAAATGATACTCGTCCTAACATTCCGCATGACCAAGTGATCGGCAAAGTACGCGCCATGCTCGACACCAAGAAAAAAGCGCATGCTGCCAATTGAATGGCGGGCATCGGCAGATGATGATCTGTTGCAAATTATGGATTTTATCAGCGAACGTGACGCGCAAGCAGCGGAACGTCTTTTTGCTCAGATTGAACGTGATATAGAACATGCCGCAGAGCATCCGTATATCTACAAACGCAGCCAGCGAGTAATCGGTTTGCGTGAAATTGTTACCCACCCAAATTACCTCATACTGTACCGAATAACGGTAACGTGCATTGAGATTGTGAACATTGTTCACGCTCGCCGCGAATACCCTTAATTAGTAATCACGTAAGTGGTCAACGTGAGCAGTTCCAGCCAGCGCGCAAATCCCAAACTGTTATACTAATCAAAAACCGTGCACGATTACTCTGTCATAATACAATCCACTCAATAGTAGATTGGGATTTGCGCCCTGGATGCTAACAAGCTGACAAAGCACCAAATGTAAACGCCGCTATATGCGGCGTTTTTTACGTCTATACGCTTGATATTCAGCATTACTCACGCCCATTTTCGGGTAAAATTCAGCCTTTACTTTGCCCCGCTCATTGCATTATGTCCGAAATCATTCATTTAGCTGGTTCTGCTGCCTTATCTCAATTTCGTCTTGATAAACTGGCACAGGCGTTACCTGATTACACTTGCATTGCAGCGCAGTTTTGGCATTTTGCCGAGACGGATGCGCCGCTGGATGATGCGGATACCAATACGCTGAATAGTTTGCTCACTTACGGCTCGCCGATAGCAACGCCTGCGCAGGGCACGATGATGCTGGTTGTGCCTCGCCCTGGGACGATTTCTCCGTGGTCATCGAAAGCGACAGACATTGCCAAGCATTGCGGTCTGGCGGCAGTTTCGCGCATAGAGCGCGGGACGGCTTATACGTTTCAGCGTGGTGATGGCGCGGCGTTGACTGCGGCGGATTTGGCGACGATTGCGCCGCATATTCATGACCGCATGACTGAGGTGATATTGGGTGAGCTGGATGCGGCGCAGGCTTTGTTCCGCCATTTACCCCCCAAGCATTTGACCACTGTGGATATTCTGGCAGGTGGTTATGATGCGTTGGCGGTGGCGAATACGGCTTTGGGTTTGGCGTTGTCGGCTGATGAGATTGACTATCTGGTGACGAATTTCACCCGTCTGGGACGCAACCCGACGGATGTGGAACTGATGATGTTTGCGCAGGCGAATTCTGAGCATTGCCGCCATAAAATCTTCAACGCAAGCTGGGTCATCGATGGCGAAATGCAGCCGCATACCCTGTTTGGCATGATCCGTGAAACCCACGCCCAGCACCCTGAGGGCACGGTGGTGGCGTATTCGGATAACTCGTCGGTTATCGAGGGCTTTGATACCGCACGTTTTTACCCTAATTCCGACGGTGCATACGCATATCATCAGGCTGAAACGCATATTTTGATGAAGGTGGAAACGCATAACCACCCTACCGCCATCTCACCTTTCCCAGGTGCGGCGACGGGTTCGGGCGGCGAAATCCGTGACGAAGGCGCGACGGGCATAGGTTCGAAGCCGAAAGCGGGCTTGTGTGGTTTCTCGGTTTCCAACTTGAATATCCCTGAACTCACCCAGCCGTGGGAACACTATCAGGATAACGCGCCGCAATATGGCAAGCCTGAACGTGTCGCGTCGGCTTTGCAAATCATGATAGAAGGTCCGCTGGGTGCTGCGGCATTTAACAATGAATTTGGTCGGTCTAACCTGGCAGGTTATTTCCGTACTTTTGAAGAGCTATGCGCTGGCGACATGCGCGGCTATCACAAGCCTATCATGCTGGCAGGTGGCGTGGGCAATATCGCTGCATCGCATTGCTTCAAGACCATGTTCCCCGCAGGCACGTTACTGATACAATTGGGCGGTCCGGGTATGCTTATTGGCTTGGGCGGTGGTGCGGCTTCAAGTATGGATACGGGTACGAATGCTGAAAATCTGGACTTTGATTCAGTTCAGCGCGGTAATCCTGAAATGCAACGTCGCGCGCAGGAAGTTATCGACCGCTGCTGGCAATTAGGTGATGCTAATCCCATATTATCCATCCATGACGTGGGCGCAGGCGGTATTTCCAATGCTTTCCCTGAGCTGGTTGACGGCGCGGGACGCGGCGCGACGTTCCAGTTGCGCGATGTGCCGCTGGAAGAATCGGGCATGGCTCCGCGTGAAATCTGGTCTAACGAATCACAAGAGCGTTATGTACTGGCGATTGCGCCTGAGCAACTGGATTTATTCAAGCAGTTCTGCGAGCGCGAACGCTGCCCGTTTGCCGTGGTCGGCGTAGCGACCGAAGCCATGCATTTGCGCGTGGAAGATACCTTGTTGCCTGAAACACCAGTGGATATGGAAATGTCCATCCTGCTCGGCAAACCACCGCGCATGACCCGCGATGTGAGCCGCGTGACGCGCCAGCTTGATGCGATTAACACCAGTACCATCAATCTGCTTGAAGCGGCGAAACGCGTGTTACAACTGCCTAGCGTTGCCTCAAAATCATTCCTCATTACCATCGGCGACCGCACTGTCGGCGGTTATACCGCACGCGACCAATTTGTCGGCCCCTGGCAAATCCCCGTTGCCGATGTGGCGGTGACGACGATGGGTTATGACACTTATCAGGGTGAAGCTTTTGCCCTGGGTGAGCGCACGCCATTGGCACTGATTAATGCGCCAGCCTCAGGGCGCATGGCAATAGGCGAAGCATTGACCAACCTGGCGGCAACGCGCGTAGCCAAAATTGGCGATATTAAATTATCTGCCAACTGGATGGCTGCGGCGGGTTACCCTGGCGAAGATGCCGCGCTGTTTGATACGGTCAAAGCGGTGGGACTGGAACTTTGCCCTGCGCTCGGTATCAGCATCCCCGTCGGCAAAGATTCGCTGTCCATGCGTAGCACCTGGCAGGACAACGGTGAAAACAAAGCGGTGACTTCCCCGCTCTCCTTGATTATCACTGCCTTTGCGCCCACGCCAGATGCGCGTTTG
>DYLR01000040.1 GCA_020721975.1 Blastopirellula marina
ATCTATGATGCCGCCGCGATGCGCGAAATCGCCGGGATTGTCAACCTGCTCGGTACGCTCAAAACCGTTATCTACCAGCCAGTTTAACAGTAATTGCGGCTCTATTGCCTGTGTACGGCCAAGAATAAAAGCGGATTTATCCGTCTGTGCAGGGTCCGCCACAGGCTGCATCAGAGCCTGGATGCTGGTGCATATTATCAGATGATTTGAGTGTGTATGTGCGGCCCGGATTTTAATGGCAATTTTGAGTCTTGCCGACGCCTGTTCATCCGTTGGTTCGATTGTGCCGTCCGGCGATTCCGAGGCCGCGAATACTTCCGCAGTTGTGCCGGAAAATATCGCCAGGTCATCCGATGCGTTATCTGCATCGTCAATGTGCGGGGTGATATAAAGAATCGGCTGCGGAATCTGCTGATATATGCAACCGGCCAGCGCACGCGCGTATGACCCCCACGTTCCCTCAGCATTAACCGCGTCCCCGATTTGAGCTTTTTTCAGCCGGGAAATTATTTCAGAAACGGCTTTATCTTTTATAAGCTCACTGGTGAGCCTCATTGCGAAAGAAAGAACACAGAATTCAGAAATCAGAATTCAGAATGAAGAACTCTTTTTTTTACTTGTTATAGCATTGCCTTTTTTGCCGCTGCCATCACTGCATCCGCCGTTATGCCGTACTGTTTATACAGTTCCTTATATGGCGCCGAAGCCCCAAAGCCACGCATTCCGATAAACTGCCCCTTGTCGCCAATCCATCTTTCCCAGCCGAATTTTACTCCGGCCTCGACCGCTACGCGAGCCTTTACCGAAGGCGGCAGAACGCTGTCCTTGTAGGCATTGTCCTGCTTTTCAAACAGTTCCCAGCACGGCATATTGACCAGTTGGACTTTTACGCCGTCGGCAATAAGTTTTTCAGATGCAGCAAGGGCAATTGCCACCTCGCTGCCGGTGGCGATTATCAGTACGTCCGCCCTGTCCTGTTTTATCATTGCATAAGCGCCCTTTGTCAGATTGCATGCGCTGGGATATTTATTGCGGTCCAGCACAGGCAGGGTTTGCCGCGTCAGGCAAAGGCTTATAGGCCCGGATTTGTAATTGAGTGCAAATTTCCACGCCTGTGCCGTTTCATTGGCATCGCACGGGCGAATAACCAGCATATTCGGCATTGCCCGCAGCGAGGCAAGATGTTCTACAGGCTGATGAGTAGGCCCGTCTTCGCCAAGTCCTATACTGTCATGCGTGAAAACAAAAATTGTCGGATACTTGCTCAATGCTGCCATCCGCAGGGCCGGCCTCATATAATCGCTGAACACAAAAAACGTCCCGCCGAACGCCCTGCAAAGCCCGTTCACATTTATTCCGTTGAGAATTGCCCCCATTGCGTGTTCCCGCACGCCGAATCGCAGATAGCGGCCGGTGCGTTTATTCTTCTGAAAATCCTCCGCTGCTTTCCAGCGGGTATTATTCGAAGGCGTAAGGTCGGCTGAACCGCCGAGCACCAGCGGCATCTGCGGCATAATCGCGTCAAGCACTTTTTGCTGTGCGCTGCGGGTGGCTATGCCCTTTTCCATGTCCGGCTCGAATTTCGGCAGCAGTTTATCAATATCAATGCTCAATCTTCCGGCAAGGGCGTCTTCAATTTCTTTTGCCAGGTCCGGGTAATCTGCTTTATATTTATTGAAAAGCTCGTTCCATTTTTGTTCCAGAGCCGCCCCTTTGGGCTTTTGCTGCATAGTATGTTTAAGCACTTCATCAGGCACAACAAAGCTCTTTGCCGGGTCCCAGCCGAAATTGATTTTTATCTGCTTTATTTCATCCTCGCCAAGTGGTGCGCCGTGGGCGGTGTGCGTGTCCTGAAATTTCGGACTGCCGTAGCCGATATGCGTGCGAAGCTGAATCATACAGGGCTTGTCTTTTACGGTCTGACATTTCTTTAAGGCCTGCTCAAACGACTGCATATCGTTGCCGTCTCCGCCGACAATTTCCACGTGCCAGCCGTAAGCCTCGAAACGCTTTGTCCTGTCTTCGGTGAAGGATAAATCGGTCTTGCCGTCGATTGTGATATGATTGTCATCATAGATTACGATAAGATTGTCCAGCCCGAGATGTCCCGCCAGGCTGCATGCCTCGCTCGATACGCCTTCTTCCAGACAGCCGTCGCCGGCAATAACGTAAATTTTATAGTCGAACAGATTCAGACCGTCTTTGTTATAACGTTCAGCCAGATACTTGCCTGCTATTGCCATACCTACTGAATTGCTGATTCCCTGTCCCAGCGGTCCGGTAGTTACTTCCACTCCGGGTGTATGACCATATTCGGGATGTCCCGGCGTTTTGCTGCCCCATTGCCTGAACAATTTAAGCTGCTCAAGCGACATATCATATCCGGTCAGATACAGTAGCGAATAAAGCAGCATTGAGCCGTGTCCGGCTGAAAGAACAAACCGGTCGCGGTTAAGCCAGTTTGGATTTGCCGGGTTATACCGCATATATTTTGTCCAGAGTACATAAGCCGCGGGAGCCATACCCATAGGCATTCCAGGATGCCCGGATTTGGCTTTTTCCACGCCATCCATTGAGAGAAAACGAATTGTCCAGATGCACTGTTCGTCGAGTTGCGAAAGCCCCGGATTACTGATTTTTACCGCCATACTCAAATTCCCTGTAAAAAGTGCATAATTTTTCCGAAATTAAAGACTACAAACAATAACGTAAACCAAGTCTGTTTTCAAGTGTATTTGTCTGATGTGATAATTTGCTGAAATTTTGCATTGCCGGCCGGTGTTAAATCTGATAATTTCTATGCCATGCTCGAACGAATAAGAAAATCTTATGCGATAATGGACCAGGTGTGCAGGCAGCTTGGTCGGGAAATTTTTATTATGGAGACCTGCGGTGTCCATACGGTGTCTAATTTCCGAAACGGCATTCGCACATCCCTGCCGCAGAACATTAAACTTATTACCGGGCCGGGCTGTCCGGCCTGCGCCTATGAGTCGGACTATATTGATATGCTGCTGCAGCTTACCCGTATTGACAATGTGGTACTTGCGGTTCAGGCTGACCTAATGCGGGTTCCAGGTCCGAGCGGTTCACTTGAAAAAGATGCCGACCGCGGCCATATAGAAATCGTGGTCAATGCCGGCGATGCTTTTAAGCTCGCTGAGAGCATTACCGACAAGATTATTGTTTATAGTGCGATGGGGTTTTCCGATGCGGCTGTCGATACGGCAGGGGCGATAATTCAGGCACGCAGCCAGAGGGTTAAAAATTTCTGTATTGTGTCAAATCATCGCAGTACCACGGCGGCTTTGCGGCAACTGTTCGAAAGCCGTTGCGGAGATGTTGATGCGGTGATTTTACCGCCTTTTGCCGCCAGAGTGTACGGCATCAACCGTTTTCGATGGATTGTGGATGATTTTAAGATGCCTTGTCTTGTGGCCGGTTTTGACCCGATGAATACCATTGAGGGAATTGCGGAAATATGCCGTCAGATTATGGCACACGCCGCCGGAATAACGGTAATGTTCGATGAGGATGTTGACCCGCAGGGCAACAGCGAATTTTACGAATTGATACATTCGGTTTTTCAGCTCGACAGCGGCGTCTGGCCGGGGCTTGGCCGGGTTGAAAAAAGCCGCTATGTATTGAAAGATGACATGGCCGATTTCGATGCATATAAGCGGTTTGACGTCAAACCCACTCACCTTTCCAAAACGCCCGGATGTATTTGCGACCAGGTACTTTGCGGGAGGGCTGAGCCGACAAAATGTCCGCTGTTCGACAGGGACTGTACTTATGAAAATCCTGCCGACAGTTGTATGGCTGCTGAAGACGGTCCGTGCCGGGCGTATTACCGCTGGGCAAGAAAGAAAACCAAACCCCGCGAATAAAAACGTGGACTTGTCAGCCCCGACGCCTGCCGTCGGGGTCGGATTTGCGCAAAGTTGTGATTACGCCATACTGATGACCTGCCGGACAGGCCGGCAGGCTAAAAGATGCGCCGTCGTGCCGACGGCGGCTAAACAATGTGTAATGTTGAATGTTAAATGTTCAACAATTATTGTCCGTGTCTGACTTATTTATTGAATTCTACTTTCGGCACTTCTGTTTTTGCCTGTTCGGCAGCCTCAAAATACGGCACTTTCCCCACTCCGGCAAACGACGCAAATATCCTGCCGAAGAATGACCTTACATACTGATTCTGCTCTTTGGCGGCCTCATTATATCTTGTGCGGGCGACGTTGATTCTGTTTTCCGTGCCTTCAAGGCTGTCCATTAACTGTAGAAAATTCTGATTTGCTTTTAGTTCCGGGTATGCTTCACTGAGCATCAACAGCCTGTTCAAAAAGCTGCTTATCTCGTTTGCGGCCTCGATTTTGCCGGTAATCGAATCGCCGGCAAAGTATTTTTCGCGGGACTTTGCGATATTCTCAAAAAGTTCCTTTTCATGTACGGCATAACCTTTAACGGTTTCCACGAGATTTGGAATCAAATCGAGCCTTCGCTGTAAGGTTGTGTCAACATTTGCCCATGCGGTTTTGGTGGCTTCATCAAGACTAATTGCCTTGTTGTAGCCTCTGATGATTGGCGTAACAACAATCACCGCGATGATAATAATCGCAATAAAAATTCCGAGCCAAATTTTACCAGCCGTTTTCATTTTATATTACCTCCAAATTTTTCTTAAATCTGTGCGTAAAAAAGGGTACAGGCACATCTTGCCGCGTAAGAACGCGGCTGCGCTTGTGCCAGTCCCCATTTTTTCGCGGTTTTAAATAATTCGTGTCTGTTCGTGTTCATTCGTGGCCATTTTTAATTTTTACCATTTTCCGCCTGCACCGCCGCCGCCGAATCCGCCGCCCATACCGCCGCCAAAGCCGCCGAATCCGCCGCCGAAGCTGCCTCCGCCGAACGACCCGCTGCGACCGCAACCGCCGCGATATCCGCCACTAAGCAGCATAAACGGCAGCAGCCATCCCATACCGCGAAACCCGCCGCTTACAAGAATCAGGAATATAAAAAACAGCCAGATGCAATTACCCATTGCCGGTGCAAGCGGCTGCGGCCGGTATTGCGGCACGCTGGGCATCCCCGTCAGCTCTATGCCGTAATGCTGTGCTATTTTGCCGATAATTTGCAAATTTGCAAGATATATCCCTGTGCTGTAATCCTGATTTTTAGCATAAGGTATAATATATTGTCTGCCGATGTTTCCGGCATACTGGTCGGTGATGAAGCCCTCAAGGCCGTAGCCGACCTCGAAACGGTATTCGCGGTCGCGCACAGCCATTATGAAAAGCATTCCGTTGTCTTTGCCTTTTTGCCCCAGCTTCCACTGCTCGGCCAGTTCAATTGCAAATTGCGACAGAGGCACGCCTTCGGTGGAATCCACGGTGAGTATAATATATTGCGTGCCGGTTTTCTGTTCCAGTTCCTGTAAAAGGCCGTTCAATGCCCGGCGATGCTCGGAGCTGATAACCCCGGCGTAGTCCTCGACATAATGCTGCGGCATCGGCAAAGTTGTCTTTGCCGGGCAAACCGATACGGCAAAGCCGGCTATTACCGCCAAAACAGCGACATAAAAGTGAACACAAGACGTTATTTTATGTTCTGTATTTTTCACAGTTTGATTCACGTTGTCATCTCATCGGTGATTATAGTAAGCCTGTCGCATATCTGATATATTTGCTCAAAGGCGATTACTGTGCTTTTGCCGTCAGCGGCCGGTTTTTTGAGCTTCCATTTTTTGATTTCCCGCAGCGGTTCAAGATTGAGCTGAAATTGATTTTCAGCTGCCTGTACGGTCATATCGAAAGTTTCAGGCCTTTTGACATCATTGAGCCAAAGCATAGCCCGCAGCAGCGGGGCAAGTCCGGCAACCGTTGATATAAGCATATCCCGAACAAGTCTGTTCCTGCCTGCCGCTGTCATATAGCCCTGCCGAAGACGGATGAGCATTGCTTTCAGTTCTCGCTCGCATTGCAGACGCACATCGTTTTTTTTGATTTGCAGATTCGCAAAAGGCTCATCGCCGTAAATCGTTTTGCTTATAAGCTGCAAATCGAGAAATTCCACGCCGAAAACGTCAAGCGAACGGCTGATATAATCCGCCGTCATCGTAAGCGGTATGGTAATTCTGCTGCGAGCCACACGTTTACATACCTGTGCTATCGTGTTGAGGGCGTCAATATCCTGCCTTTTGAGAAGAATAACAGTATTTATGTCGCTTTTGCCCGGAATGAATTCATCGGTTGCAGCCGAGCCTGCCACGGACAGGCCGACCAGATTGTCGTGCAATTTAGCGTAAATCTTTTCAAAAAATACCTCCAGCGGCTTGTGAATATCAGTTCGCAAAGCCTGAAGTCTTAGTTTTTCATTCTCTGCCATATATCATACTCCCGGTTGAGATTACAATAATATTAAACTGCGATTATATTGATTCTTCCCAATTTCACACCGCGATGGGAAATCATCTTTTCCCCCATTGCCTGGATATCCCCGGCCTTACCTTTGACTATAAGAATATCCATACAATTATGGCTGTCAACATAGACATGCGTACATGAAACAGTCTGCAATGAAGGCTCATGGTGTACTGAGCGGAAGATTTGGGAAATATGTGCGATATGATGGTCATAAACCAGGACAATCGCAGCGATAGCATGGGATTTGGGTTTTGTGAGTTTTTCCTGACTGATTCGCTCACGAATAAGGTCGCGGATGGCCTCGGAACGGTTGCTGTAACCTTTTTGGGTAATAAGGTCGTCAAACTCTTTTAATAAGTCCGACTCAAGAGATACGCCGATTCTTTCCAGTTGATTCATTGTTCTTCCCTGAAATACATAACTTACGAAGATAAAACAGGTTAACTAAAATAATTTATACACGTCTTACCGAACAGGAAAAAATAAAAAATATTTTGACAAATTGTTTTTGACAAGGCAATTGAAATCCGATAAGATTCGCGTATTACAAATTTTTATTTTTTATGCGCAACGCGCATACTTTTTTGGAGAACGTGTGTAATGAAGAAGATGATTTTGTCGATTATGGTGTTTTGTGTTTGTTCTTTGGCAGTGGCGGAAACTAATTGGAATCTGCAGGCGGTTAACGAAAACGGCAGTGGTATTCATTCGTCTTTGCAGGGAACGGATAAGATTTCAGTTGAAGGGATTATTTTGAACAGGTCTGAATATATGCTCGATGGTACGCCGAGCTACAGCGAAGGTCCTGTCGGGTATGTCGGAGGACAGTGGCAGATTTATATACAAGGCGACGGCAACGACCATGGCGGAACGGCAATTTGGATGGGGCAGAATTATGCGAATCTGCCCTGGGCAGGCGGAGTCGGTCGCTATACCAATGAGCAATGGCTTGATGAACTGGACAGACTCAATTACGACCAGCGAACCGGCCGGCGGTTTTTGCCGGGTGATAAAGTTCGTATAACCGGACTTACAAAATTTTACGGCGGCAAGACCAATATCAATGAACGGCACAATATTGACCCTAACAATGATCTTACAATTGAACTTGTAGAACCTGGCGCAGGATTGCCGGAACCTGAAATAATAACGCTCGATATGGTAAAAGATGATAATGATAATTTTATCTTTGACCCGACAAGGCAAAGCGGCTGTGAATACTACCAGGCAAGGCTTGTTCGTTTAAATAATGTTAGTTTCGACGTAAATTCTGATCCGTGGGCGCCGAATGCCAAGATGAAGATAACCGACGGCGTTAAAACTTTTCCGCTGTTGCTGGGAATAGGTCCGGGCATAACGGCCGGCTCGAATAATTTGCCTTCTCAATTTGATGTGATAGGAATTCTTGACCAGGAAGACGGCAGTTCTCCCCATACCGACGGTTATCGTATATGGGTCACAAATTATGACGGCAACGGGCAGATACTTGCCGACGGCTGCGATTTGTACGGCGTTTTTGCGCTGGGCGATATAAATAAAGACTGTAAGGTTGATTTTGATGATTTTGCGGCATTGGCTGCCGATTGGCTTAAATGTTCCAATCCTTTGCTGGCGGAATGTCAATAATAGTAAACTTTAGCCGTTTGTTATAAGATGCGGAAAAATGGGGACTGGCACAAGCGCAGCGGCGTTTTACGCCGCAAGACGTGCCTGTATCCTTTTTACGCATTCGGCTAAAGTGTTGCCAATAATACAATGAATCGAAAAGGTTTTACGTTAATTGAATTGCTGACGGTAATCGGAATTATCGGTCTGCTGCTTGCAGTTCTGATGCCGGTGATTTCGCGCGCAAGACAGCAGGCCAAAGTGCTTGTTGTTAATTCCGAGTTATATAATATATCAGTAGCTCTTGAAGCGTATTCAATGGATAATCGCAATCAGTATCCGCCGACGCGGGCGGACTGCAACCCCGATGCGCGAAAACATTTCTGGGCATTGCCGCAGGAGCTTGTAAAAGAAGGCTATATGCCCGGCGGCAAAAGCGGGGCGGTAAATTTTGCGAATGTTGAGGATAAATTCAATCGCGGCTATACGTACAAATACGTTATGGTGGGAAAAAGGCTGGATTATTACGGCACGCCGTCAACGCAATATCTTCAAATCTGCGAAGGCTTTCCTGAAAGAGATACCCCCAAGTTTAAGATGTATGGAGACCCGAAAACTTCTCCAATAACCTGGATGCTTATAAGCACAGGGCCTAAATTTGATGAGAATATAATGGTAAAAAACGGATTTCCCAGTTCAAAACATTTCTGGTATTCTCCGGCAAAGCGCAGCGGCCTGATAGTGCGGGCCAGACTGCTGCGCGGACAGCACATAGGAACATTTGAATAAAAATGGAAAAAGGTACAGGTGCATAACTGTCAGCTCCGACGCCCGTCATCGTGGTCAGATTTGCGCAAAGTCGTGATTACGCCATACCGATGACCCGCAGGACTGGCCTGCGGGCTGACGAATACGCAGTCGTGCCGAGGGCGACTAAACAAAGGAAAAGTAAAAACCACAGGTAAAAGGGTTGTTAAAATCTTTTATTTTCGTGTTGTTACGTAAATAGCCTCTTCGGCGAAAATGTTCGGCAAAATCCTTACCGGTTTTACCCTGCCCCGCCGCAGCGGAATGCGATTTTCAATCCTTGCGCCGATTTCATCGCAGAATTCCTCAAAATCCTTCAGCGACAGAAAATGTATGTTCGGCGAATTGTACCACTTAAACGGCAATTCCCTTGTCCTTGGCGCAATGCCGTCGAAGAACAGCTTCCACCTGCACAGCCAGTGTGCAAAATTTGGAAAACTTACTATTACCCGTATGCCGACCCGCAGCATTTCAGCGAATACCTTTTGCGGGTCTTTAACCGTTTGCAGCGTCTGTGAAAGGATTGCGTAATCAAAGCTGTTATCGACGAGTTTCTCAAGCCCCCGGTCGATGTCGCGATGCACGATATTGATGCCTTTATTCACGCATTCAATCACGCGGTTCTGGTCAACCTCTATGCCCATGGCCGTAATATGCTTGTCGAATATCAGATGATGAAGGAGCTGGCCGTCTCCACAGCCCACGTCGAGAACTCTGCTATTCGGCTCAATCAGACTCTCTATCAGCTCATAATCGAGTCTTGCGCGTTTGGCTCTGTCGATGATTTTAAAGCTGTTGACGGGTGCAAAATCGCGAGGCGACGTCATACAGCCGGTAATCGTATTCATCGTATTGCTTAAAAAACCGCTGATTAACCTGCCTATGATTTCCGGCTCAAGCAAAAAAGCGTCATGGCCGTATGGCGAATAAATATTGCAATAACTTACATCCTTGTTGTTTTCCAGCAGCGCATCAACCATTTCCTCGGCCTGCTGCGGCGTGAACAGCCAGTCGCTGGTAAAACTGGTTATCAAAAAACGCGATTTTACATTTTGAAAGGCCTTCTCAAGTGACCCGTGGTCACGCACCAGATCGAAATAATCCATCGCCTTGGTTATGTATAAATAACTGTTGGCGTCGAACCGCTCGACAAACGCCTGGCCCTGATAATCGAGATATGTCTCGACGCTGAACTCCGAGTTGAAGTCGTATTGATAATCATTTGCGCTGCGGAGCTGGCGGCCGAACTTTTGACGCATCGATTCCTCGGACAGATAAGTAATATGTCCTATCATCCGTGCCATTGCCAGTCCCTGTGCGGGATTTTTTTCCTTTGTGTATTGGCCGTTCTGGAAATCAGGGTCGGCCAGAATCGCATTTCTGCCTACCGCGTCAAATGCGATTGACTGTGCGCTGAGATGTGCTGTCGATGCGATTACAATTGCCGAGACTACAAAGTCGGGGTATTCAATTGCCCATTGCAGTACCTGCATTCCGCCCATCGAGCCGCCTATGACGGCCAGCAGCCGTTTAATCCCGAGTTTGTCCATAAGCATTTTCTGCACGTGAACCATATCGGCTATGGTAATCATCGGAAAGTCGGTGCCGTAAGGCTTACCCGTGGCAGGATTGATGCTCAAAGGCCCTGTAGTTCCGCGACAGCCGCCGAGAAAATTAGAGCAAATTACGAAGTATTTATTGGTGTCGATTCCCTTGCCTGGGCCTATCATTATGTCCCACCAGCCGGGCTTGCGGTCGTTTGCTGAATTATAACCTGCCGCATGGGCGTCGCCGCTTAGCGCATGACAAATGAGAATCGCATTATTTCCGCCGGCATCGAGTTTGCCGTAAGTTTCATACGCCACATCAATAGGCGCAAGGCTCTTGCCGCAGACCAGCCGCAGGGGGTTGTTGTTTTCGCAAAGGCGAATCGTCTGCGTCTGAACCATGCCGACCGAATTTCCGAAGTCTGTTTCCATTCATATAAGTATATACGGTCTGCACTGAAAGTAAAGAGGCTCACTGTTTCACTGCTTTGGTCCGATTGAAACCTCGGTAAATCCGGCAATATTATATTTACTGATTACCTGCTGAATATCGGCGGGCGTTACGGCCTTTATCTGCTGAATTTCCATGTCCACAGGCTGATAGCTTTGAAGATATGTCCAGTCGAAACCGAGGTCGACAAGTCTGCCCATCGGCGTTTCGTTTTTGATGGTAATTGTGCTTAAACGTTTGTTTTTGGCGGCGGTAAGCTCCTTTTCGCTAACTCCTGCGGTCATAAGTCCGTCAAAAACTTTTTTAATTTTTTCCATAACGACGGTTCTGTTTTCAGGGGCCGTGCGAATATAGCTGTAAAAAATGCCCGTACCGTCCATCATATCGTAATGCATACTTGCCGATTCAGCCAGTGCGGTATCCACCAGCTCCCAGAAGAGCCGCGAGCCGACATCGTCGCCGGTGATAATCGCAAGCATTGCCGCTGCGTATCGCAGGTCGTCCTGATAGGCGGGCGCTGCGCTCATAAGACAAATATGCTCGCGGTTGAGATTATCCCGTCCGTATCTTTGCGACAAACCTGTGCCGTTGAAAAATGAGGTCTGACGGCTTACCGCTGAAGGCGTCCATGATTTTGTAAGCGATTCAACCTGTTTGCAAAGCCGGTTAAAGTCAAAATTGCCGGCACAGGCCAAAGTCATATTGTCCGGCGAATACCTGCTTATAAAATAATTCTTCATCTGTTCAGCCGTCATTGTATCGATGGTCTGCTCTGATCCGAGCACGCTTTGCCCGCAGGGGTGGCTGCCGAAATGCAGATTTCTGCATTTGTCGGCAACATCGAATTCCGGCAGGTCGCGGTACATCGCTATTTCTTGCTTAATGACGTTCTTTTCAATTTGAAAATCCTCGTCTCGCAGGGCAGGCCGCAGCAGTTTGCACCAAAGCTCAACGATGTTGTTTAAGTATTCCGGCAGCACGGCGGCGTAATAAACGGTGTTTTCTTCGCTTGTGAAGGCGTTGAATTTTGCCCCGGTATTGTCGAAGGCCTCGTTTACCTGAAGGGCTGAAATCTCGTGAGTGCCCTTGAATAGCATGTGTTCAAGAAAATGTGAAACGCCGTTAATTTCAGGATTTTCATCGCGTGCGCCGGTTTTTACAAAAAACCCTACCGATGCCGACATTGCGTCGGGATTTTCTTCGCCGACAATATTAAGCCCGTTATTTAGTTTTTTATGTAAAAACCGCATAGCATTTGTAATCTGTAATCTGTAATCCAAAATCTAAAATCGATTGATTTCTTTCGGTCCTATTGTTACCACGGTAAAATCCGTAAAGGGATTTCGTTTAAGAAAATCAAGCACACCTGCCGTGGAGATATTTTCAACTGCCTGCCTGATTTCGCCAAGCGGCCTTACCGTACCGAGCCTGTAATAATCCGAGCCGATGCCCGAAGCGCGGGCGATTGTCGATTCGCTTTGCATAATGAGCGAGCTTTTCAGACCGATTTTTGCGCGATGAACTTCATCGTCGTTCAGTCCGTCCGTGATTTTTTGGAACTGTTCAATCGTAACGTCAAAGGTCTGCTGTGCTTTTTCCGGCGTTGTGCCGGCATAAACCGTTATACCGGCCATTTCCTTCAGGCTGTGATAACCTGCCCCGACTGCATAGCACAATCCGCGTTTTTCGCGGACTTCGGTGAACAGCCTTGCGCTCATTGAGCCGCCGAGAATACTCACCGCCGCCATTGTATTGTAATAATCCCTGTGGCCGAGAATTACCGCAGGAGTCATCATTCCTATATGCACCTGCGCACCGTCGTGAGGGATATGAACATATTCCGGCTTTCGCGTACCGATTGAAATCTGTTTTTGAGCTGCCGGCGGGGAATTGAACAGTTTTTCCGCATGACGGCACAATTTTTCAAAATCACATTTTCCCGCTACAGACAGAATAATTCCGCACGTATTGAAATTGTCTTTGACGATATCGAAAACCTTTTGAGCGGTTAGATTTTCGAGGTCCCGCTTTATTCCGGCTGCGCTGCGTCCCATAGGGTCGGGGTAAAAGTGTTTTCGTGTTTCTATGGCGACTTTCTGTCGCGGGTCGTCGTCAAGAGCGTGCAGATCGTGCAGTGCAAGCTGCCTTGAAAATTCAAATTGTTCGGTTTTCAGCGCCGGTCGCAGTATTATGTCGGCATACAACTCCAATGCACGATAAATATTGCCCGATTCACACGCTGCCGATAATACGATATGGCCTGCTCCAATAGCGCTGTCCCTGTGCAGACCCAGACCGTCGAGTTCGTCCGTAAGCGAACGGCTGTCAAGTTCGCCTGCCCCGCGGAATATCCAGTCGCTTATGACCGCTGCCGCACCGCAGCAGCCGTCGGGCAGCACGGCTGTGCCGCACGGTATCATCATACTGAATGACGCCGACTGCACATTATTCATCGGCTCTGCCAGTATGACCATCCCGTTCGGCATTATATATTTTAATATTTGTTCCATATACCGCTACAATAACTGCAAGCAGGCTTAAATACAACAGGTATCTGGCTACAAAACGAAATAAGCCCCAAATAAAACGCCGAGTCGGTGATTCGATAAACCAGCCAGCTCATTGCCACCTGCTGCATCCATGTGCCGATAAGCGAGATGCCCTGGCCGAAGAAAAATAATCTGTAATTTCTATGTCTCAAGGCCCGCAGCATCACGTTCGGTTCAAACGCACCGGCGGAGCCATTAGCGGCTGTTGCCATAGTTTTATCCCGATTTTATAAGCTATTGAGCCTGTTGCACAACCCCATTTTGGAGCGGTGTAATAGCGGTTTTGATAGCAAAAACTCGGTTTCATTGTTGCATTTTTGGTATTATGCAACAGGCTCTATTGTAATATTGATATTTTTGATTGTCAATTTAAGGTTTTTCATTTATATTGGTATTGGTTAAGAATTTCTGTTTTTTTGGTTTGTCTGGGGCGATACGTAATGTCCGATACTCAATGTAAAGTTGTTTTTCAGCCGCAGGGCAGAAACGTTTTTGTCCTGCCCGGCACATCCATTGTCGAAGCGGCCGGAACTGCGGGGCTTACCATTGACACGCCATGCGGCGGCGCCGGAGTCTGCGGCAAATGCAGAATAAAAATTACTTCAGGCGCATCGGAACCGAATCAAGTCGAAAAGCGGTTTTTTAAAAATGCCGAACTGCGGCAGGGCTGGCGATTAGCCTGTCAAACCGTCGTAAATTCCGCAATGGTTGTTGAAGTGCCGGAAAGTTCGCGCTTGGCCGGACGTTATAAAATTCTCACCGAATCGCATACCCAAAAAATTGCCGATGTTC
>DYLR01000041.1 GCA_020721975.1 Blastopirellula marina
CAAGAAGGTTAAAGGTAAGTTGTATTATTTCGGCAACGATAAAAAACTTGCTTTGCAAAGATACATAGAACAGTCTGTATCTCTCCACTCAGGTAAAGGTAAAACCTTCTGTAAAATTCATGAGGGTGTAAAATAAACTGTGTAAATGATCTTAACGATTTCACTTCGCGCCTGTCATTATAGTTCATTTTCTAATAATTCGAATTCCTCGTCGCTGAGCCGCTGCCGCAGTTTTCTCAGCGCCTCAAGCTCAATCTGTCTGACGCGCTCTCTGGTGATACCTAAATCATCGCCGATTTGTCTGAGAGTTTTCGTCTTCCTGCGAATTGTTGTGGCCGGTACGCCGAAATGCTGACGAATAATGTACTGTTCACGCTCGTCAAGTTCGTTATTCATCGCCGCCTCAAGACTGGCCGAGGCTCTTTCAACAGCTTCTATATCGCCGGTATCTTCGCTCCGCAGGTTGCGACCGATATACGAAAAATCTGCCGCACCGGCTCTGTCGGGGCGGGTTTTTTCCGCCGGTGCAAGCCTCGCAAAGTCCTTGGCCAGCACCCAGGATGCATAAGTGCTGAAGCGAAACCCCCTGCTGTAATCGAATTTTTCCACCGCACGCAGAAGCGAAAGATTTCCTTCACCGACCAGATCCTGCCTGTTGGCTATACCTGCATGCCGCGAGGCAACCCGCATTACCAGTCGCAAATTCGATTCAATAATAATATCTTTTATCTTCTGTGCCTGCTGAATATACCGTTCGACCCTGCCGATAATGCTGCTGCGAGGATATGTTGCATCAATTTTATTGCGCAGTTTTGCCGCAAGATACTTCAAAAAATTATATCGTCTGAAAAGTTCGATTTCCTGCTGTCGATTAAGAAGGCCGCCCGACGGACGCGAAATCGTCTGCGAACCGAGAATTTTTTCTTCGGCGTTTTGTTTGTCGAATTCAGAATTGTGAATGAATTCCAGTCTGGTCGCAAGAATATTTTTTGCCCGTCTTTGATTTATTATTCTGTAAATCGTGTTTTTGCTGACGGCGAATTTTCCCATCAGAGCCGGAACTTTCACCCCGGAATTATAAAGCTGATAAATTGTACCTGCATCCTTTGGGCTTACAAATTTTCGGCCTGATGCAAGAACGTTTTTACCATAAGTATCTTTTTCAAACCGGTGCAGCAAAAGTCTTATCGTTTCAGCGCCTCTTTGAGTCTGCCGGGCAATTGTATTGATTATCTTTCGTCTGCTCATTGAGCCGTCAGTTGCAAGCTTAACGGCCAGAGCGATTATTCTTTCGTTTTCTTCTTTGCTGAGTCTGCTGAATTTTGACGCCCCTGCAACCAGCCGGGGATGAGCAAGTCTAAACCTTTCTATGCCCGACTGGGTAAATCCAAATCTCATTACGCCGTCTTCAAAAACATATTTCCGCCCGACAAGGCCTTTTTTTCGCCATCGGTTGATGGTTTTGGTTGAAACGTTAATTTTTTTTGCAAGCTGTTGAATACTGTAAATCGTTTCATTTTGGTCCGACACCTCCGGGGCCAGTTTGCCGCTGAGTTTGGCGATGAATATCGGCAAATCTTCAACGAGCTGTTTTCCGCTTATCATTTCATCAATTGGTCCGGTTTTGGGGCGATAGCCGGTAATCTGAAAACAGACAAATTCATACGGATAATCCCTGTTCTTGTCGATAATTGAAAGCAGTTTTTCAGCCGAGTCGAGCTGTTTGGCGTGCTGTTTTGACGGCGCAAAGCGAATTTCCATCAGCAATTGGGCCAATATTGGATTTTGAATCCGTTTCATAACTCCATTATATCAGTTTTCACTTGACAAATCAAGTATTTAAGCCGAATTTCCAAAATGCCCATTTGTCCAGTTAATAAAATTTGCAAAAAAAACGGCGGCATTTTATTTTGCCGCCGTTTGCGGTAATGTATTTTTGCAGAAATTATGCGTTTATAAGCCTTTTGGCAACATCAACAGCAGATGCTGCGTCCGGGGCATAGCCGTCAACACCTATCTTATCGGCGTAACCCTGCGTAACGGGTGCGCCGCCAATCATAAGTTTTACGTTCAGGCCGGCTTCTCTGAAAGCCTGGGCAGTTTTTTCCATAGACGGCATAGTAGTCGTAAGAAGAGCACTCATACCTACAATCTTTGCTCCGGTGGCTTTTGCCTGCTCGACAAACTTCTGCGGCGTAACATCCACACCGAGGTCAACCACATTAAATCCTGCCCCTTTTAACATCATCACAACAAGATTTTTGCCGATATCGTGCAGGTCTCCCTGAACTGTGCCGATAGCCGCCTTTGCCAGCGGTTTTACGCCGGCTTTGACTAATTCAGGCTCAAGTACTTCCATCGCCGTCTTCATTGCACGGGCGGCAATGAGAACTTCCGGAATATAGACTTCGTTTTTCTTGAATCTTTCGCCGATGACGTTCATACCTGCAATCAGGCCGTCATTCAACACTTTGCCCGGACCCATACCCTCGGCAAGCGCCTTTTTGGTAAGGTCTAAAGCTGTTTTCTGGTCGCCTTTGATAATCGAATCTGCCAACGCTTTCAAATCTGCCATTTCAGTACCCTCAACAAAATTAGTAATTATCATTATTTTGTCGAAGTTCCGTTTCCACAACAAAACTTCAAACCGGCAGGATTATAAATATTTTCCAAAACAGAATCAATCACCAAACCGGCAAAAACGGCTATTTTAAGCTTTTTTAACATAATTCAGCCACAAAACAGCAGCTTAATGCTATTGGCCGTCCACAGCAAAATACTGCAAAACAAAAGCGGCAGGCTTATAGCCATATTTTGAATAATTGTCGAAAATTGACAGAATACAGAATACATTTTCAGTAAAGTTGTTTTATTATATAATCTCCACCCTGTATAGATTTTGGAGACTTAAACAAAATGAGCAATTACATCGTGCTTGTAAAACAGGTTCCCGACGTAAGTCAGATTACCGATAATGCGTTCAATCCTGAAACCGGCACACTGGTGCGGACACGGCTTGCCAATGTAATCAATGAGCTTGATACACATGCCCTGGCTGTGGCCGAGAGAATGAAAAAAAACAGCGGTGACAAAAACGCGAAAATAATCGCCCTTACAATGGGGCCGCCTATGGCCGAGGATGTTTTGCGATACAGCCTCGGCAGATGCGCCGATGCGGCTGTGCTGCTTACGGATAAGGCTCTCGGGGGAGCGGATACCTGGGCTACGGCTAATCCGCTGGCGTTTTCAATTCGCAAAATTGTGAAGGAAATTTTTAACGGCAGTCAAAACTATTTTGTTGTCTGCGGTATGCAGTCGGTTGACGGAGATACCGCACAGGTGCCGGCACAAATCGCCGAAGAGTTGAACCTGCCGTGTATTGCGTATGTAACAGATGTCGAGTACAAGGCGGGTAAATTTGAATTTCGCAAAATAATCAGCGGCGGCAGTCAAACCATTTCTCCCAAAAAAACGCCTGCCGTTATCACGGTAGCCAAATACGAATATCCTCTTTTCGCAGGTTTCGCAGCAAGTCGCAGGGCGTCAAAAATGCAGCTGATTCAGTGGGGCGCCGCCGACATTAACGCAACTGCCGTGGGCGTAAAAGGCTCAAAGACCCGCGTAATTCGCGTTTTTCCGCCAGGCAAAACCACAAGAAAATGCCTGCACGTAAACAGCGTAGAAGAACTGGCGAAACTTATCTGTGAAAATTACCGGGCCGACGAAACCGCCGCCAAAACGGCCGCAAACAATGGACGCTATATTCTGCCTGCAAAACGCAAAGGCAAATTCGACCGCCATTTTGAAGGCACGGAAAAGGAGACTGCCGATTACAAGCTGCTCGCCGATCAACTCGAGAAAATGGGCATCGACGATATTTCCAAAATCGACGACACAGCAAAGGATAAAATTATCACGGCTGTCGGCGGGTCTTTCCATAAAAAAGCGCTCGACGATATGCTCGAGGGTCTGAAAAATTACCAGCCCGCATATCACGGAGAAGTCTGGGTAGCGGCTGAACAAAGCGGCGAAGTGATACACAGCGCAACTTATGAACTAATCGGCAAGGCGCGTGAACTGGCCGATTCGCTGGAAACTCATGTCGGAGTCGCCCTTATCGGCAGCAAGGTTGAGCGATTCACGAAATCGCTGATATCGGCAGGCGCCGATAAAATCTACATGGTCGATCACCCGCTTCTGGCCGAGTTTGACCCCGTTCCATATCGCAAAGCGCTTGGTGCAATGATAGAAAAATACTGGCCTCAAATCGTGCTTTTTGCCGCAACGCCTCAGGGACGAACGTTTGCGCCGATGGTTTCATATCGTCTCGGCTGCGGTCTGACGGCTGATTGTACCGGACTCGATATTAAAGACAGCTCCCGCAAGGGCGAAATAGCAATACTTATGCAGACCCGTCCGGCACTCGGCGGCAATGTAATGGCAACAATTGTGACAAAGGATTCAAAATCACAAATGGCTACCGCCCGCCCAGGCGTGATGAAACGTCTTCCGGACGACCCGCACCGCAAAGGTCAGATTATCAAAGAGACTGTCAATTTAACCTCTGCTGATTTGAGCATCGATATTATCAAAACCGAAATGGGTACAGGCAAAGTCAATTTCAATGCCGAGATAATCGTTACCGGCGGAAAAGGAATGCAAAACCGCGACAACTATGAAGAACTTGTTGGGATGCTGCAGGCAACACTAAGCGGCAAATTCGGCACGCCCGTCGAACGGGGCGCATCACGAGCCGCCGTCGAGCAGGGCTTTATCGACCGCGTTCATCAGGTCGGCCAGACCGGCACGGCAGTCGGGCCAAAAATTTATTTCGCTCTCGGCGTAAGCGGCGCAATTCAGCACATGATAGGCGTTTCCAACAGCCGGACAATCATAGCCATTAACAGCGACCATAATGCGCCAATATTCAAACAATGCGATTATTATATGACAGGCACATGCGAGGATATAATCCCGCAGTTGTGCCAGGCAATACAGAAAGCGTAATTTCAATTTTAGATTTTGGATTTTGGATTCCAATGCCACAAAATTTCGAGGTAAAAAATGGACAACGCTGAACTGAGCAAAACGGATGTATTGATAGTCGGAGCCGGTCCTGCGGGACTTGCCGCTGCGATAACGCTGAAAAAAGCCAGACCGCAGGCCGAAGTTATAGTGATAGACAAGGCTGCATCTGCGGGCAATCATAATTTATCCGGAGCTGCTCTCGAAGCACAGTGTCTCGAAACACTGCTTAAGCCCGTCGACCCGCAGTGGCGGACAAGCGAAGCCGCACAAAAGCTGCTGGCCCGGCAGGTCAAAAAAGACAACGTAATGTTCATGCTCGGCAAAGAACTGGCTTTTGATATCGCAATCGCAATCAAAACGGCAAAACTGTTGCGTCTGCCGCTGGGACAGATGAGCCATGCCAACGATTACACCGTTTCGATAAGTGAACTTTGCAGATACCTAAACGGCATCGCCAAACAGCTCGGCGTGGAAATATTTTACGGTTTTGCCGCACAGGATATTATATGGGATGCGCAAAACAACAAGACCACAGGAGTAAAGTTAGTCGACCAGGGGCTCAACCACGACGGAAATCCTCAGCCTAATTATCTGCCCGGCGAGACGATTAGCGCAAATATTGTCGTGCTTGCCGAGGGCTGCGACGGTTTGCTTACTGAAAAATTCATCGAAAAGGCCGGACTTGAACGGCAGGCAAATCAGCTCTATTCGGTAGGCGTAAAGGAGCTTATTAAGGTCAGGCCTGAACAATACAAAAAATTCGGCGACAACCGGATTGTACACGCAATGGGTTATCCAATTTTTACGCCGGTTCTTGGGCCGGGAATGTTCGGCGGCGGCATTATGTATCCATTCGGAGACGACCATATTGCCGTTGGTATGATAGTCGGGCTTGACTGGAAAGAGTGTAATTTCAATCCGCAGGATGCGCTTACGAATTTTAAATCGCATCGCTGGGTGCGCAAATATATCGAGGGCGGCACAGTTACCGAGGCCGGAGCAAAAATGATTCCCGAAGGCGGATTATTTGCCGTGCCGCGCGACCCGAAAACAAAAACCATAGGCAAAAGCAACGTAATAATACTCGGCGATTCGGCGGGATTTGTGAATATGTGCAAAATCAAGGGACTGCACAACGCGATATATTCGGGATATGCTGCGGGCAGGGCTTTGAGCGAGGCAATATTCAATCCCACCGGTGCGGCAGGCCGATATACCGAGATGCTGCACAAAACGCCTGTGATAACGGAAATGAAATCAGCCCGCAATTTCCGCCAGACGATTGCCAGACTCGGGCCAAGTCTGGGCCTTGCAATGTCGGTATTTGCCGGGATACTGCCGAAATTTAAGATTGAAAAAGACTATCTGCATATTACCGGCAAAAAATATAAATTCAAAATGAACAGGGAATTTGACAAGGACACCTTTACTGCTGTTGCTCATACCGAACATCGTGAGGAACAGCCCAGCCATTTAACGATTATCAATCGCAATACCTGCGAGCAAAAATGCAGGCCGAAATTTGGTGCGCCGTGTATTACATTTTGTCCTGCCGGCGTTTATGAGACGGTACACGGCACGGTCAGGCCGGCCAATTTTTCAAATTGTCTGCACTGTAAAACCTGCCAGCGAAAATGCCCGTTTGACAATATTCGCTGGACTGTGCCGGAAGGCGGCGGCGGACCAAGATACAAGACAATGTAAAATTGGGAAAAATACGATGTACGATTTCGTGGATTGAAGAAGAACTCCATTTTAAAAAGAAACCCCCGCAAAATAAAATGACCAATAACCAAATCCGAATGACCACAGAATTTTCAATTGCCAATAACGAAAGAAAGAATATAGAATTCAGAAAATTTATTTGACATATATTTTTGAATTATTATAATCCTACTATATCTACTGAATTAGTAGGATTATTGTTGGGATTAGAAATAACGGAAAATATTCTGTTTATAGGAGAGCCATAATGTCATTATTGAAACTGAAACCTGAAACATTAGTCTTGCACGCAGGACATCAGCCTGACCCGACAACAGGTGCAAGGGCAGTACCGATTTATCAAACAACTTCCTATCAGTTTAAGAATACTGAACACGCGGCTAATCTGTTTGCGCTGAAGGAGTTTGGAAATATTTATACACGTCTGATGAATCCCACGACAGATGTACTGGAAAAACGCATTGCCGCTCTTGACGGCGGCGTCGGCGCCCTTGCGGTAGCAAGCGGCCAATCTGCCATTACCCTGTCGCTGCTCAACATCGCACAGGCCGGTGATGAAATAGTCAGCGCCGACAATCTTTATGGTGGAACGTATAATTTGTTTCATTACACCTTTGCAAGACTTGGAATAAAAGTCAGATTCGTCAAATCAAACGACCTGAATGCCTTTGAAAAGGCAATTACAAACAAAACCAAAGCCGTTTATGCAGAAAGTATCGGCAATCCAAAACTGGATGTCGCCGACATTGAGAATCTTGCGAAGCTGGCTCACAAATATGGACTTCCCCTTGTAATTGACAACACAGTATCGCCATATCTGCTCAAACCCATTGATTTCGGCGCCGATATAATTGTTTATTCGGCGACAAAATTTATCGGCGGACACGGCACATCCATCGGAGGACTGATAGTAGATTCGGGCAAATTTGACTGGACGAGCGGTAAATTTCCGCTAATATCCCAGCCCGACCCGAGCTATCACGGCATAAATTTCATCGAGGCATTAAAACCACTGGGTAATATTGCTTATATCATCAAGGCCCGCGTAACATTGCTTAGAGATTTAGGGCCTGCACTTTCGCCGTTCAATGCATTTTTATTTTTGCAGGGACTTGAAACGCTGCATTTGCGCATGCCCCGGCATTCCGAAAATGCCCTGGCGGTAGCAAAATATCTTAAAAAACACCCGGCAGTGGCATGGGTGAATTACCCCGGCCTCGAATCAAGCCCGGATTACAGTCGCGCATGCAGGTATCTGCCCAAAGGAGCAGGCGCAATCGTGGGATTCGGGATAAAAGGCGGCCTTGAAGCAGGCAAAAAATTTATTGATTCGCTTGAGCTGATATCTCACCTTGCCAACATCGGCGACGCCAAAACGCTTGCCATACACCCGGCCACAACAACTCATCAGCAGCTCAGCGCAGAGGAAAGGTCGGCAACAGGCGTAACCGATGATTTCATCAGACTTTCAATCGGCCTTGAGCATATTGACGATATTATCGCGGACATAGAGCGGTCGCTGAAGAAGGCCGGCTAACGAACTGCTATATTTTACTTCCGGGTATCTCTATAAATTGATATGCGAAACCCTAAAACTGTGTTTTTGACCGCTCACTAACGTTCGCGGCTCTGAAAGAACTCCACGAATAAATCGCGTGGCTAACTATACAACATTATGTTCGCGGCTCTGTTTATTTGCATTTTTAGATGCACTTCTTTTCAAATGTGAAGTGATGAGACGTTGCCGCAATTTTCACAGTATCGCCGTCGGCGAATTCGCCTGCCAGCAATCGCTTTGCAAGCTCGTTTTCAATTCGCTGCTGTATTACGCGCTTCAGCGGTCTTGCGCCGAAGGCAGGGTCGTAGCCTTCCTCCATAAGCTGCTGTTTGGCTGAGTCGGTAAACTCTACGCCGATATTATTTGCTTTCAGCCGCTGGGCAAGCTGCTCAAGCTGTATATCCACGATTTGCCGTAAATGCTCTTTTTTGAGCGAATGAAAAACGACTATCTCGTCAATGCGGTTAAGGAACTCCGGCTTGAAGACCTGTTTGAGCGTATCTTTTACATGGGCTTCGATTTCCCAGTCCGCCCCCTGCTGCTCGGTAAGCTCCTGGATTTTCTGACCGGCCAGATTGCTGGTCATAATAATCACAGTGTTTTTGAAATCTACCGTTCTGCCTTTGCCGTCGGTCAGTCTGCCGTCGTCAAAAACCTGCAAAAGCACATTAAACACGTCTCGGTGAGCCTTTTCAATCTCATCGAGCAGAATTACCGAATAAGGCCTTCTGCGTACGGCCTCGGTAAGTCTGCCGCCTTCTTCGTAGCCGATGTAGCCAGGCGGCGCGCCAATAAGCCTCGCCACGCTGTGCTGCTCCATAAACTCGCTCATATCGATTCGCACCATTGCATGCTCATCGTTGAATAAAAATTCCGCAAGGGCTTTGCTGAGTTCGGTTTTGCCGACGCCTGTTGGGCCGAGAAACAGGAATGTGCCGATGGGTCTGTTTGCATCACCAAGCCCTGCCCGGTTTCTCCGCACCGCATCGCATAACACCGCCACCGCTTCATCCTGGCCGACAATGCGTTTACAAATCTGCTGCTCCATTTTAATCAGCCGTTCGCGTTCGGCGGTCATCAGCTTATCGACGGGAATACCCGTCCATTTGCTTACAACAGCGGCGATTTGGTCGCTGCCGACTTCATTATGCACCATACTCAGGCCGTTCTTTTGAGCAAGAATTTTTTCCTTCTGTTCAATCTGCCTGTTTATATCGGCGATTGTGCCGTATTTTAGCCTTGCCGCAGTTTCGAGTTCGCCTTTTCGCTGGGCATTTTCCAGTTCCATCTGGGCAGTTTCAAGCTGCTGCTTGAGCTGCTTTATGCTTATGATTTCGCTTTTTTCGGCTTCCCATCTGGCCGAGAGCCGTTTATCTTCATCCTGCAAACCGGCAAGTTCCTTTTCTATCTTTTCGAGCTGTTTTTTGCCTGCCGGGTCGGTTTCCTTTTTAAGGGCCTCCCGTTCAATTTGAAGCTGCATAATCCTGCGGCGAAGCGAATCAAGCTCTGCGGGCATTGAGTCGTTTTCAATTCGCAGTTTTGAAGCGGCCTCGTCAACAAGGTCAATCGCCTTGTCCGGCAGCCAGCGGTCGGTTATATAGCGATTGGAAAGCGTCGCCGCCGCTACAAGCGCTGCATCGGTAATCCGCACGCCGTGATGTGTGTCGTAGCGGTCCTTGAGGCCGCGAAGAATAGCTATCGTTTCTTCAACGCTCGGCGGGGCAACCATCACCGGCTGAAAACGACGCTCAAGAGCGGCGTCTTTTTCGACATGTTTGCGGTATTCATCGATGGTCGTTGCGCCGATACACCGCAGTTCGCCGCGGGCAAGCGAAGGCTTGAGCAAATTGCCGGCGTCCACCGAGCCTTCGGCTTTGCCTGCACCAACAATTGTATGCAGTTCGTCAATAAAAAGAATAATCTGCCCGTCGCTGGAGATTACTTCTTTCAGAACGGCCTTGAAGCGGTCTTCGAATTCGCCGCGGAACTTCGTGCCTGCTATCAGCGCGCCCATATCCAGCGCAATAACTCGCTTGTCCTGCAAGCCGGCAGGCACATCGCCGGTAACAATTCGCTGGGCAAGACCTTCGACTATTGCCGTTTTACCGACGCCCGGCTCGCCAATCAGGACGGGATTATTTTTCGTTCGGCGATTAAGCACCTGCATACAGCGGCGAATTTCCTCATCACGGCCTATTACCGGGTCGAGTTTGCCCTTTCGGGCGAGTTCTACTAAATCGATGCCGTATTTTTCGAGCGCATTTTGCTTTGCTTCAGGGCTTTGGTCGGTGATTTTTTCCTCGCCGCGAATCGATTGAAGAGCCTTCTCAATTACCTGCGGCGTAATCGCGTTGACACTGAGTACCTGTTTGGCGTCACTGTCAACCTCGGCAAGCGAGATAAGAAGATGTTCAACGCTGAGATATTCATCGCCGCGTTTATCCGCGCGGTTTTGTGCGTCAAATATTACCTGATTGAAGGCAGGGTCGGGCATTAGCTGAGCCGATGAGCCGCGAGCCTTGGGCAGGCGGTTCATTTCAGACTCTGCCATTTGCCGGACACGGCCGGCATTTGAGCCTATTTTTTTTAGAATTTCAGGCGCGATTCCCTCGTCATCGCCGAGAATTGCCGTCAGCAGATGCAGCGGACTAACTACGGCATGCGAATGAGCCATCGCCGTCTGCTGAGCAGTAGCTATCGCTTCCTGGGCTTTTAATGTAAATTTATCAAATTTCATATCCACAATCCCTTTCCTGGTGAACTAAAACTGGGTATGAGCAAAGGGCGTACCGTAGATATGCTATTTATATAACATCATTACTAACAAAGAGTTATAGCTTACAGGCTGCCTGTTTATTATGCCACTATGGCAGTGTACAAGGGCGGTTTTTCAGCCCCCGGCCAGTCCGCAGGGCTAACGGGTTATTCAGATCAAAATTACCTGCGTCTGAGTAAAAGTGCGCCTGCTGTTAGCAATAACATCGTCGCTGGTTCGGGGATATAGGAGACAAAAATGTCTGATACAGAGATATACTCCCTGCGGGCAAAAAATAACGCTTCAGCAGCCATACAAAATGTAGGCTCAGCTACAGGCCCCAAATCATAATCAAACTCTGTCAGATGTTGAACATCACCAAAGGGATCATTAATCGATGATCGTGTGGCATAAAAAAGCTGACAAGGGCCATTTCTTGTTGACTCAAAATAAATTGACAACCCATCGGGACTTATCCATCCTGCATCATCACTAACAGACGTATTTAGCTCCGAAAGACTGCGAACATTTCCAAATGGTGAAATTTTATCAGGCCGAGTTGCGATATAGAGGTCTTCTCCACCTTGAGAGCCATCTGTTTTTGTAAATACCATTGTTAGTTCATCATCCGTAAGACGAGATCTATAAGAATATGTACTAAATTCTGAAACGACCGTACCAGCAGACCATGGCTGGTCAATAGAGCTACGCTGTGTGAACATTATTCTCCATTCACGAGTGTAATACATTCGCAGATTATCACTCGATACCCACGGGGAATTGACATGTCCATCATAATTCAGCCCGCTTAATTCCGTAATATTGGAAAAAGGTTCTGATAGTGATGAGCGGGTTGCCTGATAAATGCGGTGCCAGTAAAAAGTATCAGTGCCGGACTTTGCATAATATATTGTCAATCCGTCCGCAGAGATACAGGGAGTGGATTCACCATATTGAGTATTCAACTCCGCCACTGATACCGGTTCACTCCACCCTGCCCACAGTGTACCTGCCAGAATTACCAACAAAACAGATACCAACAATAATGAAGTTCTCATAAGTTCTCCTTTCCCAAATTGTCTTATGCTTTAAAAACAGGATAAACTTTCCCCGCGAAAGTCCTGCCTTAATTTATTCTCCAGCTTAACAGAATATACCACACCCCAAAAAACAATCTTCAATATCTAATTTATAAAATTATTGCAAAATTGGATTGAAGTTGTTAAGTTATTGGCCGGAAATATGTTAGAGAAAATAAAAAAAGAGATAAAACAGGGTACACAATTTATATCATTCCTTGTTTTACAGGCAATCGGCCAGATTGTCATAATGGCCATTCCATTGTTGTTAGCAGAAATCCTGAATACTGAGGCGTTTGGTCTATATTCTTATTCGGAATTTGTACTTTTTCTTGGATTGAGTTTTTTTGTTTTAACGCCGCGTACCGCCCTTGTAGTCTATGGCAATCAGGAATTTCCGCAAACAGGAGGTATTCACAAAACAACTTTGGCACTTATGCTGTTTGCTGCAATTGCTCTGTCGGCAACAATTTTGATTTTCATTTTATTAAAAAATCAAATCTGCCGATTTACGATGCTAAGCAGTGGTCAGGTTATATATCTGCTGCTGGCTTTCATCGGATGGATGCTTAAGGATTTTTTTGCCACGCTTCAATATTGTATGAATCGAAGGCATACAGCGGCATTTACCGATCTGCTTTTTGGACTGACCGCTTTATCATTAGTAATTTTTTTATGCACAACAGAACGATTAAATCTGAAAAATATTTTTATTTCATATTTTATTGCAGGAGTTATCTGCTGCATAGTTTCGTTCTTTATAATTGATATCAAAAAGATTTTCCCATTGCAGCCTGACAAAAAATGGTTAAAGGATATTTCCATTTATGCCTTATGGAACTTTTTGGGGGTGATGTCGGTTTATTTAATAAACTGGGGCGGGCTGGCTTTTTTGCGTTATTCCAATTCCACGGCAGATGCAGCGGTTTATAATATTTCATACAAATTCTTCAAGGGATTTGTGATTCTTGTCTATATGATACCCGCTTATTTCCTGCCTCACATCAGTGCAAATATCGACAAGGCCGGTACAATTGAAGGCTTACTAAAACATAAGCGGCCTCGTATTATGCTGCTCGGAGGAATTGGTATTGTTATCGCTTATTTCATGATGCCTTTTGTGCTAAAACTACTGTATGCAGAAAAATTCTTATCTGCCGTACCTGTCATTAACCTGCTTTTGGCTGCAACAGTACTGCTTTTATATTCCACATTCTATCTGACAATATTAACAGCAGCAAAGGCTTACAAATTTCTTCAGTTTGCAAACATTTCACAGGCAACTATAAATATAGGGCTAAATTTTATTCTCATTCCACAATTTGGCATAATTGGCGCAGCATGGGCCACGGTTATAGCTTATATATATCTTTTAGTAATTTGTGAGTGGCGATATCAATGTAAATTTAAAAATAAAATACCATCAATAGATTCATGTCATATGATAATGGAACCGCTCGATTTTCAAGTCTAAATATACATGTCAATATTATATCACGAAACCAACTGTAAATAATTCTGAGCCAATGGTCGGCAGAACTCCGCTTAGAAAACTCATAACGCTTGGCCCCCAAGGCAGTCATTATTTGAATCAGACTATATTCCGTAAAAGCTGTTTCATGAGTCATGTCAAGATATCTCGAATAGATGCCGAATAAATTTGCCATATTGGGAGTACGTATTACAATGGAACCGCCGGGTTTCAGCGATTGCGTAATAGGTTTTAA
>DYLR01000042.1 GCA_020721975.1 Blastopirellula marina
GCAGGCGTCATAACACGTGAAGACAAGCTGGTCCGCCGGGCCTGCCAGGTCGCCGAGGCTGCCTGTCGGACCAAAACGAACGTATCCGCCGGACAATTCATATCGCTGCGTTACATCATCCGGGTCGTTAAATTCGAGATAACCGCTTGTTGTATTCGAATCGCTCACAGCCACAACGCTTTGTGCCTGACTTACATTACGATTGAAGTGATCTACAAACACCCTGCCGTTCTGAATTACGTCGCAGTTATCGCTTTTGGAATTCCAGCTAAGTCGCACTGCACGTATCTGCGGGGCAAACACGGCTATTATGACAATCACAATCGCAAAAGCCAGAGTCATTTCCAGCAATGTAAGTCCCTTATTTCTGAATCTGTTTTTCATAAAATACCTGCATATCAACTGCGCAGAAAATTTGATACCATTTATATTTTCGACAAATTATGCCCCCTGGCTAACCAGCCTGTGCTGTGTTTTTGGGGGAAATACAGAAAATTGAGCTGTTAAAGTCCGTGATATGTTAAATGCAGATTTTATCGTCCTATAATCACCATCGACGAGCAAGCTGAGTAGTAAGCGTAACAGCGGTTTCAGAAGCGGAAAGTGTTGAATTTCCGTTCGCGTCATAGCCCACTGAAACTGCAATTTGGCGTAAATCGCTGCTGACGACCGTATCGGAAACATTGCAAAGATATGAACCCTCAAGAACGGCATTGCTTTGAGCCAGCGAAACTCCATAATTATATATTGATTGGGCGGTCAGACGCTGCATCTCGGCCTGGGCAAGGCTGAGACTGCGGCTTTTTTGCTCTATTATAGCAGCACTGAGATTTGCTCCGGTAAGCCCGCGCAGTATCGGTATCATTGCGATAACCAGCAAAGTCGAGGCCACAAGAGCCTCAGTGAGCGTAAAACCGCTGCGTCGATAGTTCGGTGAAATCAATTTGTGATTTATTGCTTTTCGCATTTGACCATACCGGTAGCTGCGACTACGGAAATATCATAATCCACAGCGCCTGCTGAAACTGTCAGAATCGAGCTGTTAGGCGGCAAACGGTTGCCGAGAGGACCAAAATCATAGATATTGCCGCCTGTAAGTGAAACGCCCGACGATACCGTCCCGCTTTCCACAGTCGCCATTGTTGCAAGATTGATAATCTGATAGCCGCTGTAAGGCGATGTGCCGGTAAATTGCAGACGATAACCGCTGCTGTTTACGGCAGCATTACCGATTGCAAGCGACCGGGTGCGGCGCATCAGTACAGAAAATTTTTTGGCCTGTGTATCGGCGGATGATTTGGAAACAGCAGCAAAATTCATTCTGGGTACGGTTATCGCCGTCATTGCAGCGATGAACAGCACAACGATTATCAGTTCAACAAGCGTAAATGCCTTTGTCCTGTTTTTCATGGCCGGCAATTAAGTTAACAGGCGGACGATCCAGAACCGTCCGCCTTTGGTAATATTTCAGGTTATAACCGTTTTTTCAGGCAATCAATTAATGACTGCACGTTACTCTGTGCGTAGTGGTGCTGTAGGTATATGTTCCGCCAAGCGGACACGTCGGTGCACCGTCCGGGAAATAATCGGCGTCGCCGGTTACATCTGTAAGAGCCGTCGGGTATGTGCCATCATTATTGGCCGCGTACATTTCAATCTGCGAATTCAGCATATCGATGTTGGTGGCACAGGCGTTTTCCTTAGCCGTAGCGGCACTTGCGGATATTCTCGGTATGGCTATGAAAGCCAAAGCTCCAAGAATCAATACCACAATCAGAAGTTCGGTTAGCGTAAAACCTGTTCTTTTCATTTTCAATTTCCTTTCAATATTGTTTTTTGGTCTCTGACAATCTCTTATTCGTCAAAAAGGGAACATCCCTTTTGCAGATTTATAATTATTGCAGATGCGCCATATAATCGAACATCGGCAAATAAACCGCAAGCAGTATCGACCCGACCACCAGTCCCATAATCATCGTCAGCATCGGTTCGAGCTTAACCAGCAGCGAACTTATCGTCCTGTTGATGTCTTTTTCAAGTATGTCAACGCCCTTGTTGAGCATTTCCGCAAGCACGCCGGCTTCTTCGCCGCTGCTTGCAAGCTGAATTATTATCGGAGGAAAAATCTCATGCACCCGAAACGACGACGCCACCGTATTGCCGGACTGGATGGACTGCTGTATCTGTTCGGATATATCCGTGAATAATGTGTTATCGGCCACACGGGCTGCCACTCTTAATGCGTCAAGCATCGGTACGCCCATTGAAGTGAGCATCGCAAAAGTCCGAATAAAACGTGCAACCACCACCATCCGGTTCAGCCTGGCAAACATCGGCAGATGCAGCTTTAGAAAATCCCAGCGAATTTTTATCCTTCTGCTTGCTGCTATCTTTTTGCTGAAAATAAGAAGTCCCGCAATAATCAGCATCAAAATCCAAGAGTAATGCCTGGCAGCATCGCTGACAAAAACAAGCATTCTCGTCGGTCCCGGCAGCGGCACATGCAGTTTCTGGTAAAGATTGCTGAACGTAGGCACAATAAAAATAACAAGTGCGCTAACAACCCCCAGCGCCATAATGCCCACAACCGTCGGATATGCAAACGCGCTTTGAACCTTTCTGCGGATTTCAAGCTGCTTTTCAAGATAGCCCGCGCATATCTCAAGCGTATGACCTATCTTGCCGCTGTGTTCGCCCGCCTCAATCATACCGAGAAAAAAATCGTTGAATATTTTAGGATGCCTGCCGAAGGCCTCTCGCAAAGATGCGCCGGTTTCTATATTTTCACGCACATCGCAAATGATGTATCTGAATGTGCTGTTGTCGGTCTGTTCTTCAATCGTCTCCAGGCAGCGGATTATCGAAAGGCCGGTGCCGACCATTCCCGCCAGCTTATAAGCGAACTGAGCAACGTCGGCGGGCTTTACCCGTTCGCGTCGCGGCTTGCGAATCTTTTGCTTTTTTGCACTCAACAGCGTATAGCCCATTTTTGCAAGCTGTTCGCGCAGCTCGGCAGCGCTTTGCACGTCTCTGTATGTGCCTGCAAATCTGGCGTTCGTATTATCCCTGGCTATGTAATTATATACGGCCATCAGTTTCCTCGCATATCCACGGCTCTGGCCAGTTCGTCAAGAGTCGTATATCCTGCCGCAACTGCGCCAAGACCGCTTATATAAAGCGTACTCATTCCCTCGCTTACGGCCTGTTGAGCTATGGCCGTATCGTCTTTACCGTCAAGTATCATTCGGCGTATCTGTGGCGATACGCATAAAATTTCATATATTGCCATTCTTCCGCTGTAGCCGCTGTTAAAGCATCTGCCGCAGCCGGCAGGAGACATAAGTTTTATCGCTGCGGGTTTAATCCCCGCCCTGGCGAACATTTCAATCTGTTTTGAGGTAGGCTTGATTTGTTCCGAACAGTGCTTACATACCTTCCTGACCAGTCGCTGAGCAACCGAACCCAGCAGCGCAGAGCCTACAAGAAATGCAGGCATTCCAAGATTTATCTGTCTGCTTACGGCTCCGGCTGCATCGTTCGTGTGCAGTGTGCTAAGCACCATATGACCGGTTAGAGCCGCACTGACGGCAATCTCGGCGGTCTCAATATCTCGAATCTCGCCGACAAGAATAATATCGGGGTCCTGTCTTACGATGCTTCGCAACGCCTTGGCAAACGTCATCCCGGCCGCTGCTTTGACCTGAACCTGCGTTATGCCGTTGAGACGATACTCTACCGGATCTTCTACGGTAACGATATTCTGGTCGGGGGTGTTAAGCTCCTGGAGCATTGCGTAAAGTGTAGTGGTCTTCCCGCAGCCGGTCGGGCCTGTCAGAAGTATCATTCCATAAGGATTGTTTATCAGCTGCCGCAATTTGCTGCGGTCGGATTCGCAGGTCACTATCGAATCAACACTCCATCGGCCTGCGCTTTTGTCGAGAATTCGCATCACGATTTTTTCGCCGCCTATCGCAGGCAAAGTAGAAACACGCAAATCAAATTCGTTTCCATCATGGCTCATCACTATGTGACCGTCCTGCGGCAAACGCTTTTCGGAAATATCCATCTGCGCAAGAATCTTGATATGTGAAATCACCTCGTTCTGTGCAGCAGCCGGTATCTGTACGGCGTCTCTGCACAGACCGTCAACACGATACCTCACCCGCATATCACCGCTCTGAGGCTCGATATGTATATCGCTGGCCTTCGCTTCAATGGCTCCGCCGATAATCGAAGCCACGAGTTTGGTAATCGGGTCGTTGGCCACGCGGTCGGATTTCGCCGCAATCTGTGTTTCAATCGTCTGTTGATCCTCGGTCTTCAGACGCATAGACGCTATCGTCTGTTTGGTTACGTTTTGAACGCTGTAATGATAGCGAACAGCCTGACGAATAGCTCCCGGCGTAGCAGCCAAAGGCACGACCTCGCAGCCCGTACGCATTTGAATCTGGTCCCGAACCGCCAGATTCAAAGGCTGACTCATCGCAATAAACAGCTTATTGCCCTGCTTTTTGACCGGTATCAGGCAATGCTGATGAACCACATCCTGCGGCACAAGCCCGGCAGCCATTGGGTCAATCATGTCCGGCGAAAGATTGATAAACTCAATCTTATTCGCCTCAGCTACTAATTTTGCAATGTCTTCCTCACCGACAAGATTTTCCTCACGCAACAAATTGACAAGGCTGTTGCCGCTTTGAGACTGTTTATCCTGCAATCGATGCAATGTGTCCGCATCGAGCAGCTTATGCTCAAGAATTATCGCAGCAATTTGATCATTTATCTGCATAAAATCTCGATATAACCAGTGTAATAATTATGCCCATAATAAATCGACTTAAGATAACCGCAGCTTAACTGCACAATACGGCATTGCGCCGGACAATAACCGCGGTTATTCTGCAGTAAGTCTTTGTAAAATAAGGAGTTAAATTTGAAACTTAAAGCAAATTCAAGTTCCAAATATTCAAAACAGGAGCATAATGCCTTGTTGGACGGTCAGTTATAAATACCTGCAAGAATCGCCCTGCCGTACAATTGCCAAATCTCATCCGGCGTACAATTTATATCCTCCCCAAACAGCTCCACAGTAATAATTGGTATTCCCATCGTAAGACCCGCCCATGAGCCAAGCGAGCCGGGACGACCGCCAAGCTTCGTTACAGGCAAATCGCAGTGTTCCCCCATTTTCTCTGCAATATGTTTAGCCGGCCCGTCATAATCTATGCACCCGTAAGGCTGGTGAATAGTGATTATCCGGCCAACACCATGTTCGGAAATAATGTGAAAAAGCAACCGACTTTCAGGCTCTGACAACGGCGAATAACCCGCCCAGTCTGCATCAACCCTGTTATTTGCCGGAAAATTTCGGTTCAAATCTACACCGTTGGCATTGGTTCTTGTGCCCGCGGCAAGACCGTCAGGATTGACAACGGGTACTATTATAACCTTTTTGCTGTGAATACTGGAGGTATTTTCTCTCAAATACCGCACAAGTTGATGGGCAAGTACCGCACTTGCGGGTTCATCGCCGTGAATTGCCCCGATTACAAGCACAACATCATCTCCTGTGCCAAAGATGAATTTTTCGATTTCCCTATTCTGGACGGAGCAGCCCGCAATTTCTGAATCCATAAAAAGAATTGAATTTTGGGGCTGTATAGAAACCTCCGCACATCCGGAAAGCAGCAAAATCGCAGATAGAAACAATACGCTGCGTATCGGGGACAACCTAAAAAAAATGTCATTTCTAATATTTCCAGTCATAGCCTGCCGATAACATTATCGGTATTTGATTTAGGAGTTCTGCATGTTTACAGGAAAATTCAGGCTCATAATCGTTGCGTCCATAGCGGCAGTACTGGGCTGGACAGTTATAAGTCCTGTGGTACAAGGTAATTATGATGTGGAAGTTCAGCCGCAAATTTCCGTCGGCGGCTATCAATCCGACACAGCCAAAATGATTGACTCCTACGAACGGCTGATGGGCAATTATCAAAAGCTTATGGCTGAGAATTTCACCAATGTGGACAAGCAGCTTATAACTGTCAAGCGCGATATTGCCCTGATTCGCAGGGATATAGGGGAAATAAAATCCATGCTCGCACAGGTAGTGCCGACCGGGGTGCGTGCCGGTGAGCCAAAACCTCAGCCAAACACTATTGAACCAAACGAACCGAACGCAACAGTTTCCAGCGATTATTCTGCCGATAAAAGCACGCAAAGTGCATCCTGGCAGGAGCTTGAGGCATTAAAGCGGTAATAAGCGGTAATGGAGACGAAGGGAGTTGAACCCTCATTTCGGCGATGCGACCGCCGCGTGCTCCCGTTACACCACGTCCCCGGGGAAAATCCTTATCGGCGGTGATTTTAAGCTGAAAACTCCTTATAGTCAACGAACTGCCATTTGTTCATACAAACAATTTTGTCTATTTTAAGTCTTGAGGGAGTACGCCGGGCGTCAGCGGGATAGCCAAGGGGCATAAGCTCAATAACAGCAACATCTTTCGGTATATCCAGAATTTTTCGTACTTCATCCGGGTCAAATGACCCTATCCAGCAGCTGGCCAGCCCTTCTGCAGTAGCGGCAAGGGCAATATGTTCAAGGGCTATGGCTACATCAATAGCTCCGCAAGGCTGCCCGCAGCGCATTACATAATCGCTAATCCCGCAGGCGACGACAATTGCGCCGGCCTGGGCAATAAACATCTGGTTTCTTGCCGCCTGAGCCAGTTTGAGTTTGGTATTTTTCTCTGTTACGAGGACAAAACGCCAGTCCTGGAAATTCTTGGCCGACGGAGCAAGTCTGGCTGCATCAAAAATCCTGTCCAGTTTTTCCTGCTCAACAGGTTTGTCAAAATACTGCCGGCATGAATAACGCAAACGAATCGCTTCATACAGTTCCATAATTTTTGTTCCTTAAAACAGACCGCAGCGTTTGCGGCGGTTAATACGGTTCACAATTTACGAATCAGGATTCGGCTTTTTGACGGAGGAAAATTTTTCATGCAGGAACTGCCCGCCGTCAACCGTCAGAATCTGGCCGGTAACAAAATCGGCATTTAACAAATAATTTACCGCCTGCACTATCGGCTCACAGCCGCCCCATTTTTTCATCAGCGTTGTTTTCAGCACGGCATTATTTTGTTCCCCGGTAAAATCAACAGGCGGCAGCATTGGACCCGGCGATATACAATTAAATCTTATTTCGCGGTTTTGTACAGCTAATTTTCGCGTAAGATAAGCTATGTCAATTTTCGCAAGCGTATACGGGTTTATGTGCCGCTGCGGCGTGAGCTTTGATAATCTTTTCAGGCCGAGTTGTGCAATATCATTCAAAGAAGCCTTTATTATGCCGCCGATTGATTCATAAGGGTCGAGAATGTCCCAGTCCATATAAGGCAGACTGCGTGCATCACCGAATGTGATAACTGCCTGAGGTTTAGTTTTTGATTTTTGGTTTTTGATTTTTGATTTTTCAAACGCCGTGATAATATTTCGCGTCAGTATAAAATTTGAATCGTAATATTTCCAGTCGTCCTGCGTTATTTTCCCGCCCCCCTGCCAGCGTTTCCAGTCGGCCTGTTCGTCGGGATAGCCGGATGCGAAAATCAGCAAAGCATCGATTTGCCTGAATTTTTCAGTCGTGATTTCAGCAATTTTATGCGCATCGCTTATATTGCATAAATCCGCTTCAATTCCGATTACCTGAGACGGATAAGATTCCAAAAGCATATCGACTGTTTTTTCTGAATTTCGGCCTGTGCGATAGCTGATGACCGTCATATATTTACGGTCAAGCAGGCTTTTTGCAACAGGAACACCGAGTCTGCCTGTGCCGGCAAAAACCGCTGTTTTGATTGTTTTATGTACCGGCATTTTTATTTCGCGTTCTTTCCAGTGTGATTGATACCGACTCGGCAAACCGCAGGGCGTGGGGCTTGTCAATTTCCACCTTTGCACGGCTGATTTTTTTGTTCTCCATTACAATATCGAGTATAAAACCGGCCAGCCGTTCGATGAGGAAAAAGTTTGATTTTTCGACCTTTTCAAGCAGCTTGTTTTTGATGCTCTGGTAATCAACGCTGTCGGCAATGTTGTCGGTGTGCGCGGCGGTTTGGCTGTCGATTTCAAGTTCGAGATTGATAATTATTTCCTGTTGCTTTTGCCTTTCCCATTCGTGCAGGCCGATGGTAGTTCTTAACCGCAGATTTTTAATTTTGATAATCATGATTTTTATGATTATACGACCTTATTGGTCGATTTGCAATGATTTTAGAATGGTCGATTTTTACCTGCCGGACGAATCTTCTTTTAATACTACGGCGCAATTAACAATTTGGAAAATTTATTCGCGCTGCAGTATTAACAATAACGGATTAAAAAAACCGCGTACAACAAAAAAAGGCCGAGGGATTATCCTCGGCCCGGCAACAATTATTGTCAATGTTATCTTATTCAAACGGCACTGTAATATAACGGGCATAGCCCTGATATTCGACATAAAGCAGTACGCCGTCCGCCGATTCGCCGACAAGCCGCCAGAACTGCTCGGTGTTCTTTACCGGCCTGCGATTGACTTCACGAATGACCATACCCTCGGCAAGACCTGCATCATCGGCAAGTGATCCCTGTTCAACCTGCGTAATCCTGACAGCCGATTCATCTTCAATATCTTCAACAGTAATACCAAGTTTTTCCTGCACGTTGGCATTCCCGGCGAGCTTTTCGCCGCTTTCTCTGTCGGCCAGTTCAATGTTGACAGTCATCTGTTTGCCTTCACGCAAAATAGTCAGTTCAATCTTGTCTCCCGGCGCCATAGCGGCCACCTTGTTGCGGAATTGAGTCCAGTCGTCGGCTGTCTGGCCGTTGAGTTTTAAAATTATATCGCCGTGTTTCAATCCAGCCTTTTCCGCAGGACTTTCCTTAATGACCTGATTGACGAGAATACCCTCAACTCCGTTGGCATCCAACATTTTAGCAGTTTCGGCAGAGAGGTTTTCGCCCGTTATGCCTATAAAACCGCGTGTTACCTTGCCTTTTTTTATAAGCTGGTCATAAATCTGCTTGGCCATGTTAATCGGTATGGCAAAACCAATGCCGATATACCCCTGTGCGCCGAGAATGGCAGAATTGATGCCGACAACTTCGCCGTCAATATTCAGCAGCGGCCCGCCGGAGTTGCCGCGGTTTATGGCCGCGTCGGTCTGGATGAAATCCTCAAATTTGTTAAGACCAAGTCCCCTGCCCTTGGCAGACACTATGCCTGCGGTAACCGTATGACTCAAACCAAATGGATTACCGATGGCGATGACCCATTCGCCAACACGAAGTTTATCGGAATCGCCGAGCTTTAGTACGGGCAGATTTTTCTTTTCGATTTTAATAACGGCTATGTCGGTATCCTGGTCTGTGCCTACAACTTTGGCTTCAATTTGCTGTTCGCTGCCGGAGAGCTTGACAAGAACTCTGTCGGCGCCGGCCACAACATGGTTATTGGTCAGAATATACCCGTCATCGGAAATTATAAAGCCCGACCCCTGGCCATAGTCTCGTTCACGGGGCTTTTGCTGCTGCGGCTGCTGCCTTTGTTGAGGCTGCTGCCTGCGGGGAAAAGGTCTGCCGAAAAAACGTTCAAAAAATTCATCGTCAAACATCCCGAACGGGTCCTGATAATAGCTCTGTGGGAATTGAACTTTTTTCTTTGTGCTTACGAACACCACTGCCGGGGAGGCCTTTTCCGATATATCAGCAAAGGCCTGGCCTGTATGGCGGAGGACAGATATATCATCAGGCGATTTGGCAATTGCAGGTGCTGCCTGAAGCGATGTGGCCGTAAAAATAAATGAAAATAAAAAACCAAAAACCAACACCTTTTTTGACATACTAAATCCCTTAAATAACTGTAGTTATATGTTTTCTGTAAACAGGGTTCTTAATAGTAACGATTCCGATATGGAAATACAAGCGGCGGTTTTAAAAAACCGCCGTTGAATAATTTACGACAAAGCCATATTATCTGTTCAAATTTTAATAAAAAAACCACTAAAACACTAAAAATTATGAAAAAAGCCGCCGTCATTAAAGTTATATTTGAAGATGAACATTTGCTTGTAATTAACAAACCTGCCGGAATCAGTGCGACTTTTGACCGGACAGGCAATCAGGATATTATTAAAGAACTTATGCGAAATAATCCGAAATCGGCAGGATTAAGACTGGTTCATCGTCTCGACAAGGACACCTCGGGCGTGATGGCCATAGCAAAGGATATTGAAACGCAAAGACTTTTAACGTCTGCTTTTGAAGAGCGTAAAGTGCATAAAATTTATCTCGCTTTGGTGAGCGGATTTATCAGGGAAACTTCAGGAATTATTGATGCACCGCTTGCAAGGAGCAAACGAAATAAAGAAATTATGGAAATTGCCCGCGACGGCGGCAAACAGGCGCAAACCCGGTGGTATGCAATAGCGAATTTCGGCTCGGTTGCTCTTTTGGCTGTTGAGCCTCTTACAGGCAGGACACATCAGATTCGCGTACATCTGGCTTATGCGGGAATGCCCTTGGCGATAGACCCTGTTTACGGCAGTTCAAGTCCGCTGATGCTGTCGGAGTTCAAAAACGGATATAAAAAACCTTTAAATCGTGATGAGTCGCCGTTAATTAACAGGCTTACACTGCATGCGTATCAACTGGATTTGCCGCAGCCGTGGGGCCGGTTTATCGCCCGGCCGGATAAAAAATTCACGGCTGCAATAAAAATGCTCGTTAAGCACAGCCGCGGAGGAAAGGACGGCAATATAAATCAGACCATGATAGATAGAATATCAACTGAACAGCCGTTGAGTTTTTAATCAAATTTTGACCGCTCACTAACGTTCGCGGCTCTGAAAGAACCCCGCGAATAAATCGGGGGGCTAACTATACAATATGTTCGCGGCTTTGTTCTCTCAATTTTTAGATACATAAGTCCATTTTTCTTGACCGTATGTCCGGTTTTTGCTTAAATACGGCGTTTTGAATGAATTAAAAACTTTTGAG
Source organism: Blastopirellula marina (assembly GCA_020721975.1). Classification (GTDB taxonomy): domain Bacteria; phylum Planctomycetota; class Phycisphaerae; order Sedimentisphaerales; family UBA12454; genus DYLR01. The sequence goes on from DYLR01000042.1 coordinate 11,041, forward strand.
AGGAAAAAATGAAAGTAAGCAGAAGGTCACAGTTAGTTCCTCCGTCTGCGACGATGGCAGTTGACTCAAGAGCTAAAGCGATGAAAGCTGAGGGCATTGACGTTGTCGGTTTTGGGGCAGGCGAACCTGATTACGATACGCCGCAATACATCAAACAGGCCGCCATTGATGCCATCAATAATGGCAAAACTAAATATACTGCCACACCGGGCGTGCCTGAATTGCGCAAGGCTATTTCCGAAAAGCTCAAACGTGAAAACAATCTCGATTACACGCCGGAACAAATTATCGTCAATATCGGCGCAAAGCATTCGGTTTATGAAGTAATGCAGGCGGTTCTCGACCCTGATGACGAGGTAATACTACCGGTGCCTTACTGGGTGACATATCCCGAGACGATTAAACTGGCCGGGGCAATCGCAAAGATTATTATTACCGATCCTGCAAAGGAATATAAAATAACAGCCGAACAATTGAAAAAAACGATTACCCACAAAACGGCAATGTTTGTGTTAAACTCGCCAAACAATCCTGGCGGTTTTACATATACTCCCGATGAACTCAGACAACTTGCCGCCGTGCTCGAGGGTACAAATGTAATGGTAATGAGCGACGAGATTTACGAACGGCTGGTGTACGGCGATACCAAATTTGTAAGTTTTGCATCGCTGAGCAAAGACGCCTACAGCCGCACGCTGACTATAAACGGTTTCAGCAAATCTTATGCGATGACCGGCTGGCGGCTTGGTTATACGGCAGGCCCGAAAGAGGTAATCAGGGCAATGGACAGGCTGCAATCGCATATGACGCAAAATCCGGTGAGTTTTTGTCAGGCGGCAGCGGCAACAGCATTCAGCGACCCGCAGGGTGAGGTGGAAAAGATGCGTGCCGAATTTGAAAAACGCGGCAAATATATGGCGCAACGGCTCAATGCAATCGCCGGCGTAAAGTGTCCGCAGCCGACCGGCGCGTTTTATTGTTTTCCCGATGTTTCATCGCATTACGGCAGAACGATAGGCAATGTGAAAATCAAGGATAGTATGGATTTCGCCGCTCAACTGCTGGAACAGGCTCAGGTGGCGCTTGTTCCGGGCGGGGCATTCGGCTGCGATAAAAATGTGCGACTGAGCTTTGCAACTTCAATGCAGCAGATTAAAAAAGGATTAGACAGGCTGGAAAACTGGCTGAAATCATAATTTGCCCGTTTGCTGACGTTCGCGGCTTTGAAAGAACTCGGCAAATATAACCCCAGGACAGGCCTTGGGGCTAAAAACGCGATAAAAAAGAAAACCCCCCGAATAAATCGGGGGGGCTAACAAAAGAGATTTCAGATTTCAAAAAATCTGTGTAATCTGCGTAATCCGTGATTACAACCAAAATTGATTTTTTTGGAGAACCATCATAAATGAGCAACGGCCAAACAAAAACAGATATACAGGTACAACCGCCAAAACCTAAATCGGCTTTGATGTTCTGGACAGGACTGATTTGCCTGCTGCTGATGCTGCTGGCGGCATTTCACGCAAGTACGCACATGGTCGGAGCCGGCGATACGTGGGTTGCAATGGCCTGCGGCAGACACTTCATCAATCACGGTGTTGACACCGTCGAGCCTTTCAGTGCTAACAGTCATAAGCCAGGCCCCACAGAGAAAGAAATTGAAACCTGGCCGCAGCCGTGGCGGAATCTTGCAAAAATGGTCAGCCTGGAAACACTGAAAAAATGGCATCCGACCGGCTGGATTAACCAGAACTGGCTTACGCACGTAATATTTTACTGGCTCACACACCTGTCGCCGGTGGCGGACGCGGATAATTTCAGCTTCAATTCGCTGGTCTGGTGGAAGGTGTCGCTGTACGTTGCAGCGGTCATTATGGTCTATTTTACCGCCCGGATTATGGGTGCGGATATGATAGTCTCGGCAGCTATGGCCGCGTTCGCGATGTTCGTAGGCAGGACATTTCTTGATATTCGACCGGCCGGATTTTCTAATATGCTCACGGCTGCGCTTCTGCTGATATTTGCGCTTGCAACTTATAAAAATTACCGCTGGATATGGCTTATCGTGCCGCTGACAGCAGTCTGGTGTAATCTGCACGGCGGATATATTTATGTGCCTATCGTTCTTGTGCCGTTTATCGGCGTGCATTTTTTAATGAATTTGCCGGTCAAATGGCGGGCTGGAATTTACTGGCCCGCTGCGATGCTGATATTTTTCTTTGCGGCTTACAAAACCTTCACCGGCAAAATACAGGCGGGTCGTGGCGAAACAATGGCCATATTTTTGTTCTTCGCGTGGGTAGTCATTTACGGCTATTATATTTCTTTCCGGGCAGAACGTATTATTGCCATGCCGCGACGGGGGGTGATACACTGCATCGTCGCCTCAATTGTTACATTTATTGCAACAGTGATTTTCAATCCGTTTCATTTGACTAATTATACGCATACTTTTCTTATCAGCGTAAGCGAACACGCCGAGTACTGGCGAACGGTCAACGAATGGCACCGGGCGTTTGAATGGGATAATCCCGTCGGCGACGAACAGCCGTTTTTGTGGATGTTCATTATGGCCTGGACGGTCATGGCTGTCTGGTTTATCGTCGGGTTTATAATGCGTGAAAGGATATCCGACCGTCGCACCGCAGTCAAAACCGTAACAAAAACCTCTTTGCCCAAAATTGATTTGGCAATGACGGCAATAGCGATACTTTCAATATATATGGCTGTGCGGTCGAGACGGTTTATACCGATATCGGC
>DYLR01000043.1 GCA_020721975.1 Blastopirellula marina
AGAGATGCCGCGGATACGGTGCAGGAATTTGCCGTGCCGGGCAATGCGGTTGCCGACGACGGATATGTAGCCATAGGGTTTATGAATCCGCCGTCCAACAATACCACTTTAATGTTTGATTTGCAGGAGGGATTTAATCTGCTGTTTAAGGCAGGGTCTTTTTCTGGAAATTTTGCCAGAGCCTCGGCGGTGATGCTGGCAGGGCTTGTATTTCTTGCGGCTCTGGGCATTGCGCTTTCGACTTTTTTGTCGATGCCTGTGGCGGCTCTGATTTGTTTTGCGGTATTTTTTATGGGTACGATTAACGGCTTTATAATAGATTCGTTCGATGCGATGGGTGATAAGGTTAGTATGGTATATAACTTCGGCGTTAAGCCGATATTATGGCTGCTGCCGCGGTTTGACGGCGACTGGAATCCGTGCGGCTATATAATAAGCGCAGAACTGCTCGGTCCTGCGTTTATGATGCACGTGGCGGGGTCGCTTGCTGTAAAGGCGTTCGCACTTTTTCTTGCTGCAGTAGCCGTATTCAATCGCCGTGAACTGGCAAAGGTGAGTATTTGATGCGTGTGCGAGACCGGCTGATAATTATTTTTTGTCTGGTTGCGGCTGCCGGATTTTTGTGGCTTGGCGGTTCACAGCTTGATTACATAAATAATCAGCGGTCCAATATGAATCTGGTCAGTACTGCACCGCTGGAAAATGCCCCGCCTTCGCTTGCGTTTGTTACCGTTGCGATGGGGGCGTTTCGCGGGCTGGTGGTGGATATACTGTGGATACGTGCCGACAGCCTGAAGCAAAAAGGACAGTATTTTGATGCAAAGCAGCTTGCCGAGTGGATTACAATGCTTCAGCCGCGGTTTGCTGCTGTCTGGGATTTTCAGGCCTGGAATATGGCGTACAATCTGTCGGTGGCAATGCCGGCAACCCAGCCGCAGGAACGGTGGCGATGGGTTCGCAACGGCTACGAACTGCTGCGCGACAGGGGTATTCCGCAGAATCCGCGGTCTATACAGCTTTATCGCAGTCTTGCCTGGATATTTCAGCATAAAATCGGAGGCATCACCGACGATGTGCATAAGTATTATCAGTTCAGGATGTATGAATCGCTAAAACCGCTGCTGGGCGATGAAAGCAATGAATATTTCAGGATGTTGGCCGATGAGCCCAATGATATTGCCGTTCTTTTAAAGGATCCGCTTGCTGCGGAGTATCTGGCGGCTCTTGAAAAGGCCGATGCGCGATTAAAGCCGGATGAAGATTTTGTGGTAAATTATGTTCAGTTTCGCCAGACACCTGCGGCTTATGACTCTAATGCCTTTAAGGCGGTCGAGATGTACAGGGAGACGGGAATAGTTCAAAAACTTGATTTGTTTTCGAGGGCAAATTTTTTACGGCGGGAATGGAAACTTGAGCCGAAGCTGATGGTTGATTTGAACAGGCTTTACGGGCCTGTAAATCTTGAAGACCCCAACAATCCGTTTCCTTTGCCCTGGACACATCCGCAGGTTCACGCCATATACTGGGCGATAAAGGGACTTCGCGCCGCAGGCAACCGGGAAAATACGGATGAGTACAGCATTGACGAACTTAATACAGACAGGATAGTTTTTCACAGCCTTCAGGCTCTTTACAGAAGCGGCAAAATAGTTGTTTATCCGCCCGACCCGTGCGCAGACCCTGCCAATTATGACATTGATGCGATGTTCCGCGTTTTTCTTATGCCGGACCTGCGGTTTTATGAACGATATAACGATTATCTGGAAAAGATGATTGTAAAATATGCGAAGTTCGGCAACGAGGAGACTCTTGCCGGCGGTCATCGCAACTTTCTTATCAATGCTGTGTCATCTTTTTACCAGGCGGGACATATCAAAAAGGCCGGGGAAATTTACCAGTATCTGCGGCAAAAGTATCCTCGCGAGGAATTCAATGTGCCGCTTGTGGTTTTTGCCAGAGAAAGGCTCAAGGAAGAGTTGCGGGACATAGGCATAGACGATGCGCGTGAGATTATTATTATGATGCTGCGGGAGGCGTATTTTAGATATTCCATCCGTGACGACGACGAGGCCGCCGGACGCGAAAAAATGGCTCAGGAAGTTTATGATTATTATCACAGTCAGTTTGGAGACGTTGAATTTAACAGGCTTGGGATTCCGAGTATGAACAGGATGCGCTATCTTGCGATAAATGATTTTTTGAACGATATGGAGTATCCCGAAAATTTGCGGCGGAATCTGCTTGCAAGGATAAAGATTGAAAGGCCGGAACTGTTCGACAAATTGCAGCAGGAACACAAACAATATGTCGGCGAACAGAAGCAGGAAGGCAATGACTAATAGGGTGTAAAGTATAGAGTTTAGGGTGGAGTCAGCCCGCCGATTTATTCGGGGGATTCTTCATTCTGATTTCTGTGTTCTTTTCATTAGAGGATTTAGAAGAAGATTATGGTTTCATTGCAGAGTCTTACAAGATCGCAACTCGAGGCCGTGCTGCATAAAGACGGTCCGCTGCTTGTTATTGCAGGCCCCGGCAGCGGCAAAACGCGGGTGATTACCAACCGCATAGCTGCTCTGGTTGACTCGGGCGTTAAGGCCGGCTGCATTTGTGCGATAACCTTCACCAATAAAGCCGCCGAGCAGATGCGTTATCGCGTGGAATCGATGGCGGTCTGCCGGGGCGTGCATATCAGTACATTTCATTCACTGTGCGTCCGCATTTTAAGGCAATACGGACAATTAGCCGGCATTAACGGCAATTTCAGCATTTATGACGAGGCCGACCAGCGCCGCTGCGCAAAACATGCCGTCGAGCGGGCAAAGCTTGACGGCAAACAGTTTGCCGCGGCCAAAGTACTGGAGTATATATCAAAGCTCAAAAACGACCTGGTCAGCCCGGAAGACTTTGCCGGCAGCGCCGATGATTATTTCAGGAAATGCATCGCAAGAATTTATTCGCATTATCAGGCCGTTCTGGCGGAAAACAACGCGCTCGATTTTGACGATTTGCTTGTAAAAACAGCGTATCTGCTGCGAGACCATCGGATGGTAATGGAGGAATTAAATAATCGCTTTCGGTACCTGCTTGTCGATGAATATCAGGACACCAACCACGCCCAGTATCAGATTGCAAGGGGAATGAGCCTGTTGCATGGCAATATCTGTGTTACGGGCGACCCCGACCAGTCGATTTATGCCTGGCGGGGGGCGGATATCGGTAATATTCTTGAATTTGAACTGGACTGGCCGAATGCGAAAGTTGTTCGGCTGGAAGAAAACTTCCGAAGCACGCCGAATATTCTCGGTGTTGCCGATAAATTGATATCTTTTAACACCGAGCGTAAGATAAAAAAACTTGTGCCTGTGATTCAAAAAGGCTGTGATGTTGAAACCGGCGTTTTTGAAGACGAGCAGGCCGAATCAGAATCCGTCGCCGATGGAATAGCAAATCTCCTTAAAAATGGCACAAGCCCCGCTGAAATTGCCGTGTTTTACCGCGTCAATTCGATGAGCAGAATGCTGGAAGAGGCTCTGGTTTTGCGGCAGATACCGTATCAGATTGTGCGCGGCATAGAATTTTATAATCGTAAGGAAATCAAAGATTTGCTTGCTTATCTGCGATTGATTGCCAACCCTGCCGACAATGGCGCATTTTTACGTATTGTCAATGAACCCGCTCGCGGCATAGGCAAAATTTCGCTTGAACGGCTGGAGATTTTTGCCTCAAAGCACAAGATGAGCCTTTATTCCGCTGTCGAAAAAATCGACAAAATTGAAAACCTTGGCCCGGCGGTACGGCTGAAACTCAGGGCGTTTGCAGCAATGATTGAAAAATTCAAACAAATGACGAAAAAGCCGGTTGCCGAGCTTATGGAACATGTCTTTCAGCAAAGCGGCCTTGTGGACGGCCTTGAACGCGAAGATTCGCAGGGGCATTCAAAGGCAAGCGCGGTTGAAAACGTTGAAGAGCTTATAAGCTCTGCAAGAAAATACGATGAACTTGCCAAAGATACGCCACAGGCCGGACTTGTCGATTATCTCCAGCAGATAGCTTTGTACAGCGATACTGATGCTTATGACCCCTCCAGCCCGAAAGTATCGCTGATGACGCTGCACGCGGCCAAAGGGCTGGAGTTTGACAATGTTTTTATTGTGGGTCTTGAAGAAGGCCTGCTTCCACATCAGCGCAGCGCAAATGATAACCGCAGCCTTGAAGAAGAGCGCAGATTGTTTTTTGTCGGCATCACACGGGCAAGAAAATCACTTGCTGTGAGTATGTGCAGATATCGCACTATACACGGAATATCCGCACGGACAATTCCGTCGCGATTCCTGTTTGAAGCTGGACTGAAGGTTCGGGATTCTGAAAAGCGTCAGGTCGAGAATAAAATAAATGATTTTAAGTATGATGATGCCGACAGTCAGATTTGCGAATATGATGATTCCCAGGAACGATTGTTTGTAAAAAATGAGCTTGTGAGCCATCAGAAATTCGGGCTCGGCAGGGTGCAGGAATTTCATAATCTTGGCGAAAACAGCATTGTGGTGGTAAGATTTATAAGCGGCAAAACAAAACCACTGATGCTGAAATACACGAATTTGACAAAAGTCCGTTAAAGATACGTCAGAGCCGCGAATGTTAGCGAGCAGTAATTGAAGAATTTGACCGTTCCATTACTGTCGCGGCTCTGTTGGATGGTTTGGTTTAATGTTTTATAAACGGTGGAGATTAACAGATGAGCAGTAAAATTAGTTTTTATTATAAAAATGTCTGTGCCGAGATGCTTGGCGAGCAGCACGGCATTACCAAAGAGCAGTTCGAGCAGCTTGCCGCACGAACGAAACCTGCGATAGGGGCGGTAAATAACGCCCGCAGGGCAGGCAAAACGCCGTATCGTGATTTGCCGTATCAAAAGCAGATGATTGAGCGGGTAAAAGCCGTTGCAGCAGAGATAAAAGGCTGCGAAAATTTTGTTGTGCTGGGTATCGGAGGCTCGGCTTTGGGCAATATTGCTCTGCAAACTGCGATGAATCCGTATATGTACAATCTTGATGAATCGCAGCGAAGAGGCCCTCGGCTGTTTGTTTTTGACAATGTTGACCCTGTGCAGTTCGGTTCGTTTCTGAAATGGATAACGCCGCGTCTGGACAAGACTGTATTTAACGTTATCAGCAAAAGCGGCAGAACGGCGGAGACGGCAGCGCAATTTTTGATTATTCGACAGATGCTGTTGGATAAATTCGGCGCAAAAAGGCTGCGCGACCATATAATAGCAACTACGGACGCCAAAAGCGGCACATTGCGAAAAACCGCCGGCAATGACGGCCTTCGCACTTTAATCGTGCCGGACGGCGTAGGCGGGAGATTCAGTGTATTGAGCGATGTCGGCCTGCTCAGCGCGGCAGTCTGCGGAATTGATATTGAACAGCTTCTGGCAGGCGCTGCGGTAATGGATAAACGGGTAATTTGTGATGATTTTTTTGCCAACCCTGCGGCCATGAACGCTGCAATTAACTGGCATTATTACACGCATGGAAAGCATATTTCGGTTATGATGCCTTACAGCTGGCAGTTAAAGGACCTTGCCGACTGGTATCGCCAGCTCTGGGCGGAAAGTCTCGGCAAGGCAAAAAACATCAAAGGTCAGGATGTTTTTGTCGGTCCTACACCGGTCAAGGCCCTCGGAACAACCGACCAGCACAGCCAGGTGCAGTTGTACCGTGAAGGCCCCAACGACAAGCTGTTTACATTTTTGCAGATTATGAACTTTGAACAGGATGTAAAAATCGGTCAGGCCGGTAAAGATGCGCCCGAACTGGATTTTATTTCCGCATCGCCCATAAGCAAACTTCTAAACAGCGAGAAACTTGCCACCGAATACGCGCTGGTAAAAAGCCAAAGACCCTGCCTTGATATAATTTTTGACAAAATTGACGCTTTTTCAATCGGTCAGTTTATTTATTTTTTTGAGGTTACAACTTCGATTGCCGGCGAGCTTTTTGAAATTGATGCGTACAATCAGCCTGCTGTCGAACTCGGCAAGGATGCAACACTTGCCCTGATGGGCAGCCGGGAATATGCAGAACTGGCAAAGCAGATTGAACCGATAAGCAGGATTGACAGCGCCTATATAGTCTGATATGCTCACGGAGCAGGAAATTTTATATTACTGGTTTTCAGGCAGTGAATTATGGAATATGCAGTGATAATGGCCGGCGGCACGGGCAAAAGGCTTTGGCCGTTAAGTCGTGAAACAAGACCCAAGCAGGTGCTTAAACTGCTCGACGGGCAGACGCTTTTGCGCAAGTGCTATGAAAGACTCAAGCCTATATTTGACGTTCGCAATATTATTGTTTTGACCAATGCCGGCTACAGAGATGTTGTGCTGGAGAATCTTGCGGAACTGCCGTTTGATAATGTTATCGCCGAGCCTGTGGTGCGCGACACCGCAGGGGCAATAGGGCTTGCCGCGGCAGTTCTCAGCAAATATGATTCAAATGCGACCATGGTCGTGCTTACTGCCGACCAGGTTATCAGGCCGGAAGAGGTTTTGCAGCAGGCCATCAAAGATGCAATACGCTGGGTAAACAAAAATCCGGACAGCCTTATAACGTTCGGTATCAGGCCGACATTTCCAAGTACTCAGCTTGGTTATATTAAACTTGACAAATCGACCAAATGTGCGGATTGCAGCAATGAGATATACAAGGTCGAATCATTCACGGAAAAACCGGAACTAAAAGTAGCTGAAGAATATTTTAAAAGCGGCCGGTATTGCTGGAACAGCGGAATGTTTGTCTGGAAGGCCAGGACGATTCTCAGAGAAATTTATCACAGCCTTCCTGCCGCGCGCAAGCCGCTGGAGATGATTCAATCGAGCTGGGATGGTCCGGCCGGCGAGCAGCAGTTGAGAGAATGGTTCCCTGCTATGCCGAAAATCAGTATAGATTTTGCGGTTATGGAAAAATCTCAGAATGTTTCGGCTATCATGCTCGACTGCCAGTGGCTCGACATGGGTTCATTTGCCGCGCTTGCCGATATTATTAGTTCTGACTCGAACAATAATATCGTTGTTGCCGGCCGCAGCGAAGTGCTGGACTGCAAAGATAGTATTCTTATTACCGAAGATGAGAATCACTTAATAGCGGCCATTGGTCTTGAGAAAATGGTTGTAGTTCATTCTCCTGACGCTACTCTGGTTTGTCCGATTGACGAGGCTGAAAGACTCAAGGAATTGATTGAACTGATACGTCAGCACGGCAATGAGCGATTCCTGTAATTTTTGAGTTTAAAGATGCGATTACTTGCCGTTGATTACGGACAAAAACGTACAGGACTTGCGATATGCGACGAGGGCGAGGTTGTCTGTACGCCGCTGTGCGTAATTGAAGGCGGGTACGGCTTGATTGAGAAAATTGCCGCCTTTGCAGCCGAGTATCAGGCTGAAGGTTTGGTCGTCGGCCTGCCGTTAAATATGGACGGTACCGAAGGCGAAGCCGCCGAGGATGTTCGTGCCTTTGCCGGTGAGCTTGCGGAGAGACTGAAGCTGAAAGTTTATTTTCAGGATGAACGGCAAAGCAGCATATTTGCCGAAACGATAATGCGGCCTGCGGAACTTACGCGCAAGAAGAAAAAACGTCGCCTGGACGCAGTTGCCGCAGCAGGCATTTTGCGGGCGTTTATCGAGCATAAAACGAAAAGGCTGTGACATAATGAAAAGGACACGAACGATAACCATTTAACATCGAACATTGTGAACGCCGATTACTTTTTACCTTTAACTTTTAACCTGGTTTGGAGATTATAATGCCTCATGTTTTTATAAATCAGATTCAGCCCGGTCAGGCCATAGACGACATCTATATGGTCAATCAGCCCATATTGCGCAGCACGACCCGCGGGGATTTGTATATAGCGATGTTCATTGCCGACAAAACCGGCAAGCTCAACGCGCGAATGTGGCAGGCGAGCGAGGAAATATATAACGCAATACCGCAGGACGGTTTTGTGCATATCACAGGCCGCAGCGAACTGTATCAGGGCGTTTTGCAGGTTGTGGTTAACCAGGTCAGCGCCATACCTGTGGAAAAAATTAAGCTTGACGATTATCTCCGCCGCACCGAAAAAAATGTCCGCCAGATGTCCGACGAAACGATAGCGATTCTTGAAACTATCGCCAATCCACAGTTAAAGGCGATAATCGGCGTTTTTATCGGTGATGAACCTTTGATGAAGAATTTCCGCAAATCGCCGGCTGCAACGGTTAATCATCACAACTGGCTTGGCGGTCTGCTCGAACATACGCATAATATGCTCAGGGCGGCAACGATTTTATTTCCATTATATCCGAAGGTGCAGAAAGATCTTGTTCTTGCAGGGATATTCCTGCACGATATAGGCAAGACTGTGGAATTGAATTATGAAACATCTTTCGGCTACAGCGATTCAGGTCAGCTGCTCGGCCATATAGTCCAGGCCGTTATAATGGTTGAAAAAAAAGTTGCACAACTGCAGGCTGCCGGCATTCAGATAGACGACGAGCCGCTGAACAGTCTGCTGCATATAATTGTTTCACATCACGGCCAGTATGAGTTCGGCTCGCCCAAACTGCCTGCCACTGCTGAGGCGTTTATGGTGGCCTATCTTGATAATCTTGACGCCAAAATGAACCAGGTTACCGATAAAATAGACAACGACCCCGGCGAAGCGAACTGGACAGGATTTGTCAGCTCGCTTGAAACCAAAATTTACCGCAGACGGGTGATTGAACAATAACAGCCTGCCCGGATAACCGACGAGTTGTGCCGCAGATTATAAGACCATCGCCTTCAATCCGTAAATAAATATCATTTCAGGTTGAGCAGCCGCTTTTCTTTTCCGAAGTATTGTTTGTAAGGAGATTGCAAACAATTTTGGAGCAGGATGCATTTCCAAAAACTTTTTTAATGAAAGACGGAATAAGATGTTTAGGAAGAATTTGTTTGTTTTAAGCGTGTTGCTTATTTGTGCCGGCAGTGTATGGTCGATGCCTATGCTGTCCAAAAACCTCCAGACCGAAGACCTGGCGTTGAGCGTAGATGTCGGATATGAATACAGCGACAATGTGTGGAAATTTCAACTGAACAACAAAGGAAATATTGCAGTTGATTTGTTCACAGCAGGTTTATCGCAGGGTATCTGGACAAATATAAATCAGGAAACAGCCGGTGATGTCGGCGCAAGTTTCTATCAGTTCTCGGAGGATTCGGATTCCGTAGCGATAGCAGGCTATTTCTTCAAAACAATCAAGCCGGGCGAAACGTCAAAAATACTGGTTCTCGCTGCCGACGGGTTTGATTCATTGAACGACAAAGTATATGTAAGCGTTGCGGGCGGCGGACGGGCGGCAACGGGCGAAATAAATCTTCATGCCCCGGAACCGGCTACAATATTTTTCCTCGCCGTGTCGGGACTTCCGCTGTTGCTTAAAAGGAAAAAATAACAGCCGTTAAACAATTGCTCTGTTGAAAACCGTAATTTTATGATTTTCAACAGAGCAATAAACAGTTATAGCCCCGCATTCAGCAATGCTTTAGCTACTGCGTCGGCCAGCAGTTTTCGTCCCTTCTCGGTGTAGTGAATGCCGTCTTCAGAGAGATATGCTTCCGCTTTTATCCCCGCCGCACTTTTACTCCGGTGTTTATAGTCCTGAATTGCTGGCAGTCAAAATAATTTGGCGATTGATAAAAATACTAAATATAATACAATGATACAGATGGGTCTTAATTCTTACGAAAAGACGGATGTTATTCTGGACAGTATCGCTGACGGCGTATTTACTGTAGATGAAAATTGGCGAATTACCTCGTTCAACAAGGCGGCTGAACAAATAACCGGAATACCCCGCAATAACGCAATTGGCCAAACCTGTAAAGATGTATTGCGGGCAAACGTCTGTGAAACAGACTGTGCATTGCGTTATACAATGGAAACAGGCAAACCGGTTATCAATAAACCCGTTCACATCATAGATGCACAAGGCAGACGCAAGGCTATAACTATTTCAACAGCATTGCTTAAGAATAGAAATGGTAAAACAATCGGAGGTGTTGAGACATTTCGGGATATGACCGTTGTTGAAGAACTGCGAAAACAAGTTCAAAAACAGTACAGTTGTGAAGACATAATCAGCAGAAATCACAAAATCCAGGAACTTTTTGATATTCTCCCGCAAATTGCCGAGAGCGACTGTGCTGTGCTGATCGAAGGACAGACGGGTACTGGTAAAGAGCTGTTTGCCAGGGCTATTCATAATTTGAGTCCTCGCAGAAAAAAACCATTTATTGCGGTCAATTGCAGCGCTCTTCCGGACACACTATTGGAATCAGAACTATTTGGTTACCGGGCTGGCGCTTTTACTGACGCCAAAAAAGATAAACCTGGCCGTTTTGCTTTGGCAGAAGGTGGTACTATATTCCTGGATGAGATTGGAGATATATCTTCATCTGTTCAAGTCAAATTATTGCGCGTGCTCCAGGAAAAAACTTATGAGCCGGTAGGCGCTGTATCTTCCCAAAAGGCTGATGTACGAGTGATTACCGCAACCAACAAGAATTTGGCTGAATTATCTGAACAGGGTAAATTCAGGAGTGATCTTTACTACCGAATAAATGTGGTCAAATTATTATTGCCGCCGCTAAAGGAACGAAGCGAGGATACCCCGCTTTTAATCGAACATTTTATAAACCGTTTCAACAAGGTTTATAATAAGAATATATGCTGCCTCAGCGACGATGCTATGGCAGTTTTATTAAGTTATGATTTTCCAGGCAATATACGAGAGCTTGAGAACATTCTCGAACACTGTTTTGTCCTTTGCAAAGGAAATGTCATAGAAACAAAACATCTGCCTACATCAATAATAGGGAAAACCGTTGCCGACCAACCAACAGATATAGGTAAGTTTAGAACCCTTCGGCAGATGGAAATACTTATGATTGAGCAAGCCCTTCACAGAAACAAAGACAATAAGACATTGGCGGCCAAAGAATTAGGAATAGATGCCAGTACGCTATTTAGAAAGCTAAAGAGCCTCAATATCAGGACTGAATAAGTTTCCTGCCCATCACTATCCACAACGTTAAAACTGTTGCATTTTGCAATAGCAAAGATTTCAATATCGTTGCGTAATGCAAGACTTGTATAGTTTTTCCAAATCTAATCTCGCTCAAATTATTTTCTTAAGTTGTTTATATAAAAGACATTAGGTCGTAATTTATTTGCTGGATGAATTGCTGGCATAGTAGTTGCGTATATTAGCGTTGGAGACAACCAATGAAAGTAGCTATACCAGTTTGGCAAGACAATGTTTCAAGTGTACTTGACTTTGCTAATAAGCTGCTGCTTGTCGAGTTGGAAAACGGTGTGGAAATAGGCCGCAATGAAATAGTTCTTCCCGAACAAAGTGGTCCCGAAAGAGCAGCTAAGTTAAGACAGCTTGGAGTCAATGTGATTATCTGTGGAGCAGTTTCCAGGCCTTTAGCTTACACGCTAAGCAGTTCAGGAATTGAGGTATTGCCGTTTGTAACCGGCTCGACAGAGCAGATTCTAACGGCATATAAGACCGGTAATTTAAGTCTGCCGGAGTATGCCTTGCCTGGATGCTGGGAAGGTGCTCGCAGAGGTTTTGGCAGACGAAGAGGTCGGTGTGGCAGAAGGCAATAAATCTTGCTTATCGGAAACGAAACTAAGGTTGCATGCAGCCGACAGGGACGAAGTCTAAAGACAGAAAGGAAAACCAGTAAATGAAAATTGCAGTAACTGCAGAAACAGGAGATTTGACAAGCCAAATCGATCTGAGATTCGGACGGGCAAAATATTTGATTGTTGTGGACACTGAGACAGGAGATTTTAAGCCCTATGACAATTCAGTGAATTTAAATGCTGCTCAAGGGGCAGGGATTCAGACCGGCAGCAATATAGCCAATCTTGGTGTCAATGCTGTTATAACCGGAAATGTCGGGCCAAATGCATTCAAGACACTCAATGCGGCAGGCGTAAAAATATTTCTCGCTGAGAAGCAAACTGTCGCCGAAGCAGTGGAATCCTTTAGGGCAGGCAAACTCAAAGAAGTAAGTAAAGCCAATGTCGAGGGACACTGGAGTTAAGTATTTTTAATATCAGAAAATGAAAGCATATTTGGATTGTATTCCGTGTTTTATTCGCCAGTCACTTGATGCTGCAAAACATGCAACACAGGACTTTCATATTCACAAACAGGTTTTACGTGAAGTTCTCCGTTTAACAAGTGATTTGGATTTGAATCAGAATCCGCCTAAAATTGGGCAGCTTATACATCGTCTGGTTCGAGAACTGACAGGCGTTAAAGATCCATATAGTAAGGTCAAAAAACAGTTTAATACCGCATCTTTAAAATTGTATCCGAAAATGCGGCAGCTTATTATTGAGTCTGACGATCCTCTTGATACTGCAATTCGCCTGGCAATAGCAGGAAATATAATTGATTTCGGAGTTAACGGGGCTTTGCAGGAGAGCGATATCGAAAAGGCAATAAGTGAGTGTTTGGCTGCTGATTTCACTGATGAGCAGTTTAATGCTTTTCGGCAGGAAATAAATGATGCAAAAGAAATTCTTTACATAGCGGATAATGCAGGAGAAATTGTTTTTGACCGTTTGTTGATTGAGCAGCTGCCCACAGAAATAGTAACCGCAGCTGTCAGAGGATCACCTGTTATAAATGATGCCACAATTGAAGATGCCACAAATACAGGTTTATCCAGAATCGTAGAAGTTATTACCAATGGTTCCGACGCACCTGGTACGGTTCTTGAAAGCTGCTCTGAATATTTTCGATATCGATTCGGAAAAGCTGACCTGGTTATAGCAAAGGGACAGGGTAATTATGAAACCCTAAGCGATGTTAAAAAAAATATATTTTTCTTGCTAAAAGTCAAATGTCCTGTTATTGCGGGCAGCATTGGCTGTAAAGTTGGCGAAATGATTTTGCGGAAAACAAAAGCGTTTATAGGAGAAAAAGAAAATGCCCGGATTTGATGGAACAGGGCCGCAAGGCAGAGGCCCTATGACAGGAAAAGGAATGGGGTTCTGTGTGTTGAAGGAATCCAAAGATAAACCGGGCCAAGTTGAAGGTCTGGCGGGTATTCAGGGAACACCAATAAATAATGTAAGTGACAACAGCCTAACAGAAAGGAAGGAGGTGACTAATATGCCTCGTGGAGATGGTACAGGTCCGGCAGGATTGGGACCAATGACAGGCAGAGCAGCCGGTTTTTGCGCAGGTTATTTGATGCCGGGTTATATGAACCCGGTTGCCGGCAGAATCGGTTACGGCCCTGTTGCACCAGCAGTTGGGCCATACGGAGCGGCTTCCTATGGCTTCGGAGTACCTTATGGCAGAGGTATCAACCCGTGGCTGGGCAGAGGCTTTGGTTTTGGCCGAGGTTTCGGTCGTGGCCGTGGCCGAGGTCGCGGCAAATTCGGATTCTGAAGGTAGATTTAATTAGCAAGTAATCCTTTATGGGATAAGTTGCAGAAAGGTAGGTTTTTATGCCAAGAGGTGATGGAACAGGTCCAACTGGCCAAGGGCCAGGTACAGGTCGTGGTATGGGCCGCGGCCGGGGACAAGGCCAAGGCAGAATGGGTGGACCGTTTGCTGCCGGGCCGGGCGGAAATTGCGTATGTCCAAGCTGTGGTGCAACAGTCCCTCATATTGCAGGACAGCCCTGCAATCAAATAAGCTGTCCTAAATGCGGAACGAAAATGACAAGAAGTTAAC
>DYLR01000044.1 GCA_020721975.1 Blastopirellula marina
GTAGGTGGGTTTTAATCCCACTATTCCGCAAAAGCTCGCAGGCTGTCTTATCGACCCGCCAGTATCAGAGCCGAGTGCTGCATAGCACATCTTTGCCGCAACAGCCGCCGCAGACCCGCCGCTGCTGCCGCCCGGCACACGGTCCAAATCCCACGGATTTCGAGTTTTTTTAAGGCCTGAATTTTCCGTACTCGAACCCATTGCAAACTCGTCGAGATTCGTCTTGCCGATAATTACCGCATCGGCGGCAAGAAGTTTCTCAACTACCGTGGCGTTATAAGGAGCGTGAAAATCGGCAAGTATTTTCGATGCACATGTCGTTGCGCCAAAAGTCATACACATATTATCCTTCACGGCCACAGGCACGCCGGCCAGCAAACCGGGTCTGTTGCCTGAAGAAATCTTTGCGTCAATTTTCTCTGCCTGTTTTAGAGCCTCATCGGCAAATACGCTTATATATGCGCCGATTTTATCGTCGTGTTTTGAAATGTTATCGAGAATCGCCTTTGTTGCGGCATCGCTTTTGATTTCGCCTTTGCTTATTCTCTCGGCAAGCTGTCTGCAACTCAAATTTAATATACTGTCGGACATTCAAAACTTCCTGTTAAGCTCCTGATGAGTCGTCAAAAATTTTTGGCACGGTAAAGAACTCTTCATCGCGCTGCGGTGCGTTGCCAATCGCCTGTTCGAGATTCAGTGATTGTTTGGGTATGTCGTCCCGGAAAACATTTTTCACCGGCAGACAATGAGCCAAAGGCTCAACATTTGCCGTATCGAGCTGATTGAGTTTTTCGACATATTCAAGAATTGCGCTAAGCTGGCCGGCAAACCGGCTGATTTCTTCGTCGCTCAGCGATAGCCGGGCAAGTTTGGCCGTCTGTCGGACCTGTTGTTCATCAATTCTGATTGTCATGAAAACATTCCAAAAAACAGAGATAAAAAAAGCGAGACTGCCATCAGCCTCGCTTTGAAAATATCTCATTATTAACGTCCAGTCAAGGATGCTGTCCTTATGCCTGTACATTAGCTGCCGGTTTATAGTTTCGCCTAACCGGCTTGACAATCAGACCCATACGGATTGCCTTTGCGGAAACCTTAACACGACAAACCCTGCCGTCTATAATTGCTTTAACTTTTTGGATATTGGGCTTAAAAGTACGGCTGGTAATGCCGGTAATCTTTTTACCGACACCGCCTAAATATTTGGCTTTGCCGCGCCTGGCTATTGATTTGCCGAAACTTGTTCTTTTACCAAGAAAATAGCATTCTCTGGACATTTGTGCACCTTTTGCATCAACGCAATACTAAACTGATAACTCAAAGCCTCACAATTATATGGCTTGTCTTTTTTTTTGCAAGACAAATTATG
Organism: Blastopirellula marina; assembly: GCA_020721975.1. Taxonomy (GTDB): domain Bacteria; phylum Planctomycetota; class Phycisphaerae; order Sedimentisphaerales; family UBA12454; genus DYLR01. Next base: position 1,370 of record DYLR01000044.1, read on the forward strand.
CGAATGCCGAAAATGCCGGGGAGAACTGCTGTTTCCTGGCAGGTTATTGCGATGATTGAAAAATTTGTTTTTGCCCTTGCATCCGCAGTTTTTTGCCATATAATTCGTTTTATAATATTGCGGGTGTAGCTCAGTGGTAGAGCGTCACGTTGCCAACGTGAATGTCGTGAGTTCAAGTCTCATCACCCGCTTTTATAGTATCAGCGAGATATCGGCTAAGAACGATAGTCTGGCGCAGGTCGCTGATATGTTTAACCGGCCAATGGCCAAAAACGTCAGGCTTTGGGTGTTTTCCCAGAGTTTTTTTGTTTATAAGTAAAGGATATATAATAAGTTAGGAGTTTTTCAATGGCCGACCAAACAACAGACCTTCAGGGCCAAATAAGTATCAATCCATCTATCAATATTTCCGATTCCGGACCATGTAAAAAGAAAATATCTATCGAAATAAGCGAAAATGATATCCGGTCAAATCTCGAATCGCAGTTCAAGAACCTTCGCAAAATGGCTCAGGTTCCGGGTTTTCGGGTTGGTCGCGCACCGCTTAGGCTGGTCGAAAAAAGATTTGGCAAAGAGGTCAACCAGCAGCTCAAGCTTCGTTTGATAGCCGAAGCTGCCGAAAAAGCTATAAAGGATAACAAACTTGACACCCTCGGTGAGCCGGATATAAATCATGAAAATATTCAATTACCTGCTGGCGGGCCGATGAATTTTGAGTTTGAAGTTGAAGTAAAACCTCAATTTGAACTGCCCGAATTGGAGGGTATTGCGGTTGAAAGGCCGATACTCGAGGTTACCGACGCTCAAATCGAGCAGGAACTCGACAATCTACGCAGGGATTTCGGCACATGGGAGGTCAAACAAGGCAGTGTTTTGGAAGACGACCAGATAATTGCCGACATTAAACTTACATATCAGGATGCCGAGGGTAAGCAGCAGCAACAAACCGTGGAAAACTCTGAGGTTTTCATCCGCAGCGGAACATGTTTCGCCGGCCACGTGCCTGTGGAAAATCTTGCCGAGCTTTTCAAAGGCGCAACGGTAGGCGACACAAGGGAAACATCTACCGACGTTCCGAATACCTTCTTCAATGAGACTTATCGCGGCAAAAAGGTCGATGTAAGCATTACCGTAAAGGAAATTAAGACGCTCAAGCCCGCTGAAATGAATGAAGAATTCTTCAGGCGGTTCGGCATGTCGGACGCAACGGAGCTTAAAAACGTCCTGCGTGAACGGACAGAAAGTCATATTCTCCAGCAACAGCGTACAGCGATGGCCGATACGATATATAATTATCTGCTGAAAAACACAACGTTCGATTTGCCTGCGAGTCTTGTTGCCCAACAGGGGCTGGTTCTTTTGCAGCGTCAATATACAAGACTGCTGCTCCGGGGCGTTCCAAAGGAAGAGATATCAAAACAAATGGAGCAGCTTCGTTCTGCCGGCGAAACCCAGGCTGCTGCCCAGCTTAAACTGCTGTTTATAATCGACAAGCTGGCGGAAAAACTCGGCGTACAGGTTGAGCCTGAGGAGATTAACGGCCATATTGCCCAGGTAGCGATACAACGAAATATGCGGCCGGAAAAGCTCCGTGAACAGATGGCCAAAGACGGTTCATTATCGCAGTTTATTATGGAGTTGCGGGCATCCAAATGTGTTGACAAAATACTCGAAACCGCCAAAATAACCGATGTCAGGCTGGAGGATAAGACCGATAAGAAAGAAACCTCCGAACAGGATTCGGCGCATCCAGGCAAAAAAACCGGCGAAACCCGCAAAAAAACCGCTGCAAAGCGGACAAAAAAGAAGGAAAGCGACGAGTAAAGCTCAAATCGACAAAGTGCCGACGGAAATTGTCCGATATAATGATAAATCCAGAAAAAACAGCGATAAGGACTAAATTGATGTATATTGAACACCCGGAAATTGAAAAGCGCAGACCGATTGGGCCTATGAATATGATACCGCAATACCAGCGCACACGAGAAATGACGCTCGACGATATGTTGCTGGAAAACCGCATCGTATTTATGATAGGTGAGATTTCATACAGGCTGGCAACTGAAGTTATTATGAAACTGCTGTATCTGGATAACCAGAAAAAAGGCACGGAAATCAGCCTTTATATTAATTCTCCCGGCGGGAGTGTTGACGACACAATGGCGATATACGATACTATTCAATTTATCAATTCGCAGGTTGCAACGTACTGTATCGGGCGGGCCGAGTCCGGCGCTGCGATAATTCTCGCCGCAGGCGCCAAAGGCAAACGCCACGCTCTGCCGCACGCCAAGGTAATGCTGCATCAGCCCTGGGGCGGAATCAGCGGACAGGCCGCCGATATTAAAATTCAGGCCGAGGAAATCCTCAAGGCCAAACAAATGATAAATGAAATTCTGGCCAAACACACCGGCCAGACCGTCGATAAAATTCAGCGCGAAACCGAAAGAGACCGGTATATGTCGGCTGAAGAGGCCAAACAATACGGCCTTATTGACGAGGTGCTGTATGAACAGGAAACCGGCGATGACAAGAAAGCAGTTGATAAAAAAAGCAGTTGATAAATGAACGGGATGTCAATCCAAAATCCAAAATCCAAAATCCAAAATCGGCAGAGGTTAAAAAATGTCGGCAGTAAATCAGAACCTGGTTCCAATAGTAATAGAAAAAACTGGTCGCGGCGAACGCGCTTATGATATTTACTCAAGATTGCTGAAAGACCGAATCATATTTCTCGGCGGGGCGGTAACCGATGAGGTAGCAAATCTCATCGTTGCACAAATGCTGTTTTTAAGCAATGAAGACAGCAAAGCGGACATAAATTTTTATATTAATTCTCCCGGCGGAGCGGTTACCGCGGGCCTTGCGATTTATGATACTATGAAATCGCTGCGCTGCGATGTGGCAACGACATGCGTCGGTTTTGCCGCGAGTATGGGGGCGGTGCTTTTCGGCGGCGGCGTAAAGGGCAAACGTATGATTCTGCCCAACAGCAGGGTGCTGCTCCACCAGCCTCTTATCAGCGGCGTAATGACAGGCCCCGCCACAGACCTCGAAATTGAGGCAAATGAGATAATCCGCCTGCGACAGCGGCTTTATAAAATTATGTCCGCCGATACCGGCAAAGAAATCGCACAGCTGGAAAAAGACTGCGACAGGAATAAATGGCTCGACGCGGAAGAATCCGTTGAGTACGGCATCGCGGATAAAATTATACAAAAAACGCCGGTAGTCGTCAGAACCGAAAACTCCCAAAACTCAGACGAATAACTGATTGAAATCGGCGGCATGGAGGCCAAAATGAAAAATCCTGCTCATATTAAAGTTTACAATTCCAGAAGACTTTCTGCCTGTCGAAATGCCTGCCTTGTTTATTTAAGGGCGATAATTTTTTTGCCGGCGATTCTTTTCATAATCGGCTGTGCCGATAAAACGCCTCCGTCCGTAAAAACAGATTTGAACGATGCTACACTTGCTGCCGATAGCAATATAACCGCTCTGCAAAACCAGTTAGCGGATATGGCGGCAGAAAACCGGCAGTTAAAACAGCAGATTATAACTATCAGCGGCGCCGACCCAAATATCCGATATGAAATGCTTTCAAGACTCAAACGAATCGACCTTGCAAGACATACCAGCCTGTTCGACAGCAACACCGACGGCAAAAAAGATTCGCTTGTAATCTATCTGGTAACCGTTGACGATTTGGGCGACAGAATTAAGATACCCGGCGACGTGCATGTGCAGTTGTGGAATCTGAATGAAAAGCCGCAAAATGCCATGCTGGCCGAATGGCGGATACCGCCGGACGAATTGAGCAGAACATGGTCGTCCAATCTTATACACAGCTTTTATCGACTTACGCTGCCTTTGCCTGCCGGGTTGAATGTTCCGTCCAAACCGCTTACGCTGAAACTGCGGTTCACCGACTGCCTTACCGGCCGAACTGCCGAGATGCAGCAGGCCGTAGAGTAAAAAAGGTTTTGTACCCGAAAGTTAGACACAATATTTTCTTACGAACAGGCTGTAATAAAGCATCTTGACTTTTTGATACCTTTGGTTTAAATTAGTTATCATGTTTATTAAGCGTAGTATTTTCAAAGAGTTACAAGCCGAAATAGACCAACCGGAAATACTAATCCTGCTTGGACCCCGGCAGGTTGGCAAAACAACACTATTACAGGAACTGAACCGGTACGCAATTTCCAAAGGCCTAAAAACAAAGTATTTAGACCTTGAACAGCCCCAAATCCTTGCCGAGTTCAACAAGTCTGATCAGCAAATTATAGATTTAATCGGGCATTCTGGTGATATTATTTTCATTGACGAGTTCCAATACATTAAGAACGCTTCAAGAATATTGAAAGCGGTTTATGACCGGCGTTTAAATATCAAGATAATCTGTTCAGGCTCTTCCTCTCTTGAGATTCATAAGCATCTTAAGGAAAGTCTGGCCGGGAGGCGTTTTCTTTACAGAATTTATCCGCTGAGCTATTCAGAAATTAAAAACAGTCTGCCGGATTTCTGTCTTGACGATTATCTGATTTTTGGCGGGATGCCCGGCCTGGTGCAATATGATTCCGCACAGCGCAAGCAGCAAATGCTTAATGAGTTTCTCGGCAGTTATATTCTCAAAGATGTAAAATCCCTTGTAAATGAAGAAAACATTCGTGCGTTCAATCATCTTCTTTATTTGCTGGCTGACAACCAGGGAACAACAATATCCGTACACTCGCTTTCCGGGGAGATAGGCTTAAGCGCGACAACGATAAATCGCTATTTGGACATTCTTGAAGGCACTTACGTCAATTTCAGAATTTACAGTTTTTCCAGGAATCTCGGCAACGAATTAAAGAAATCCTGTAAAACGTATCTTTACGACACGGGTATAAGAAACGCCATTCTTAGAGATTTTTCAGACATTCAGCAACGGCCGGACAAAGGCGTATTGCGGGAGACTTTTGTTTTTCTGAAGCTGCAATCGATGGTCGGCCCGAATATGGAAATCAGGTTCTGGCGAACCAAAAGCGGCGATGAAGTTGATTTTATTGTCGTCAAAAATCGAATACCGGTTCCGATTGAGGTGAAAAGTGTAATTTCAGAAACCGAGATTCCGCGCGGTCTCAGGCGTTTTATCTCGAGATATCCCGGCACTCGTGCGGCCTTTGTGGTCAACGAATCTGTTCAGGGGCAGATAAACTTTGACGGCTGCCGGGTGCAGTTTATGACATTTGAAGATTTTGGCGAAAATTTCCAAGTATCATAATTTCAAAACCACAATTTTGCTAAGGACCGTCTGAATATAATTATGAAATACTTTGAAAACCAAATCCTTTGCGGCGACTGCATTGAAATTCTCGGCAGGGCGGATGAACCCTTTGCCGACCTGGTCTTTGCCGACCCGCCGTTCAATATCGGCTATAAATACGACAAATACCGAGACGACCGCCGCAGCAGCGAATATATCGAATGGACCCGTCAGTGGATGCAGACATGTTATAAGATTCTAAAGCCCGCCGGCTCATTCTGGATTGCCATCGGCGACGAATACGCAGCCAACGTCAAAGTCATCGCCGACCAGCTCGGCCTTTTTATGAGAAACTGGAACATCTGGCATTACACCTTTGGCCAGCAGACAAAAAACAAATTCGCACGCGCTCATACGCATCTGTTTTATTTCGTAAAGGACGAGAAAAATTTCACCTTCAACCAGCACGCCGTCCGCATACCCAGCGACAGACAACTGATATACCTCGATTCGCGAGCTAACTCCACAGGCAAAATGCCCGACGACGTATGGAACACCTTCAGCAGAGTCTGCGGCACTTTCAGCGAACGCGAACTGTGGCATCCCTGTCAAATGCCGGAAATCCTGCTTGCCCGAATCATTTGCACAAGCTCAAACCCGGGCGATTTTGTGCTTGACCCGTTCATCGGCTCAGGCACAACTGCCGTTGTTGCCGCTAAATATGAAAGAAAATACTGCGGCATAGATATTTCGGACGAATACGCAAAAAATGTTCGCGAAAGAATCAGCGAAATGCTCGGACGAAAATCATCACACATCGCATTTAACAATATCGAACTTGCGGAGATTGAGAGATTATTTGTGGAAATCGGATTGTCCTGTGAAGAGTATTTGTCTAATAACAGGCTGCTCAATATTTTCATAAAGCAGTTTGAGCATAGAATGAAAGACGAAAAAAAATATGACCCGGCAATTGTCGCATCGGTGTTGAGCGGTTTCAAACATTATGTCTTCGGCAAAAAAGCCCGCTAATGAAACAAAGTCAAAAATCTGTATTATTTCTTATGGGGATTTCTAAAAATGCAGCCAAACAGAGCCGCGAACATTAGTGAGCGGTCTAAAATATGGTTTTTTGTCTTCGACAACTTTTTTAAAATTCCCTTATGCTTCACGGCAACTGCCCTGCTGCTTACTATAATTCAGCCGCCTATAAATTGTCATTATCCGGCGTGGATTGCGCTCGTGCCGTTTGCTGCTGCGTGTAGTGCGAATTCAAAAAAAACGGTTGTCATTTTTGCATATTTAATCGGTCTGCTTTACTGGCTCGTAAATGTTTATTGGCTAAGCTACGTAACAATCCCCGGCTGGTTCGTTTTCTGCTGTTATCTTGCGATATACTGGGCGGTGCAGGCGTGGCTGATAAAAAAACTGTGGTCTTCAGGAATTCCTTTTTTTATTGCCTTGCCGGTTGTTATTGTCGGCTGCGAAGCCCTGCAAAGCAGATTGCTCGACGGTTTTGCCTGGCGGTTACTGGCACACAGCCAATATCAAAATATCGCTCTGATTCAAATCGCCGATATTTTCGGAGTCGAAGGCGTATCGTTTCTTGTCGCAATGGTCAACGGCCTTATATGCGATTTCCTGCGGATTTTTAGCCCCTCGGCCTGTCCGAGGGGGCAGGTTCGCCCGCTGGTTTACCAGGCAGGTTTCACCGCGGCGACTATCATTGTCGTTTTATTTTACGGCTGTTTTCGCATCAATCAGACGGACTGCATTACTGCCGGTCCGCTTGTTTCAGCCGTTCAATCCAATGAGCAGGTGGTTGCCGAAAGCGGCAAATTCGACAGTAACGGCGTTTTTTTGCAAATGTTCCAGGACAGCTGCGACAGCGCAAGGCACGGCAGCCGCCTTATCGTCTGGCCGGAAACTATGGTGCAGGAAAATCTCGATGAAAGTTTTCTTGCGATTGTGCCGCGAAATCACCGCTCGCTGCTTTTCAATTCCGCCATAAGCCGCAACGCGAAATACGGCTGCTATATTCTCGTCGGCACGCCGTCCGCAGACGCTTATGTCGAAGCGGGCTACGTTGAACAGAAAAACAGACGCAATTCCGCATTTCTCTATAAACCAGACGGAAACAAAGATGATAAAATCTACCACAAGATTCATCTCGTGCCTTTCGGCGAATATATGTGGTTTCAGAATTCCCTGCCGTGGATTTCCAAAATTCTTATGGCCTTTACGCCTTATGACTATGATTACTGCCTTGTGCCTGGCAGGGAATATACAATTTTTGATATGGAATCCGGCAGCAGACAATATAAATTTGGCGTTATGATATGTTATGAAGACACGATGTCCAAACCGGCAAGAAAACTTGCCGTTTCACAGGACGGCAAAAAGCAAAGTCACTGGCTGGTCAATATCAGCAATGACGGCTGGTTTGTAAAAAAAGACCCGCACAGTGGAAAACTTAAAGCCGGTACCGAACTTCCCCAGCACCTTGCAGGTTCTGTCTTTCGGGCCGTGGAAAACCGTGTGTCAGTACTGAGAAGCGTCAATTGCGGGGCAAGCTGCATAATTGATTCACTTGGCAGGGTTAAAAACGGATTCCATCAAGGCACATTGCCCCGGCCTGTAAAATCAAGAACAACAGTAAGCGGATGGTTCAGCGATACTATTACTATCGACGGCAGAATCACTTTTTTTTCCAAAGCAGGGCCTTTGCTGGATTTTTTTTGTTCTGTTTTGCTGATTTTGGCGATAATAACTAATAGCTATCGCCCACGGGTTGGGTTATGCGCAAAACTTTACAAAGTAAAATTTGGAAAATCTGCCAATGATAAATAAAATTTTTACTGTTTTAACAGCCGGTATTGTGATTCTGTACCCCTGTCTGTCTTTCGGCAGGGTTGATAAGGCAGCCGGACAGATTGCAGAGAGCCTGCTGCCGCAGGCTGTCGAAATAACCAGGACGGCTTTGTCGAATTCCGAATCCCGGGTGCGTACCAATGCCATAGAGGCTGTTTCTGCCGGCCAAAGACACGAACTTATGCCGCAGGTAAGCTCATTATTAAAGGATAACATTGTGCCGGTAAGATTTGCCGCTGCCCTCGCCGCAGGCGACCTTAAATATACCGAGGCAAAAGATAAACTCCAGGTACTGCTTCAGGACCAAAACCTGAATGTCGCAATGGCTGCTGCTTATGCCCTTGCCAGGCTCGGCGATGACAGATACGTCGGCATTATCACTAAATCCGCCAAAAATCCGGACGAAACCGTGCGGGCCAATTCTGCATTGTTAATAGGCAAGTTGGGTAAAACAGATAATCTTCCATTACTTTATTGGATAAAAGATACTGACAGCAGCTCGTATCGTTCGCGTTTTCAGGCTACCGAATCGATTGCGATGCTCGGCGACCAGAAAATCTATCAGAAAGTCTGGACAATGATATTAAGTACTCATCCGGATGATAGAATAATTGGTATCCGGGCGATGGCAGGATTGAAAACGCCAGAGGCATTAAGTGCGGTTGCCGGCCTGCTGAGCGACCCGATTATTGAAGTAAGGCTTGCTGCAGCTGAACAGCTCGGCAAATATGGCGACCAAAGCGGCGAAATTGTAGTACTCGAATATCTCGAAAATGGCGCAAAAAAAGATACCGGCTATGTATTAGACCGCCGACTTTCTTTGTCGGCATTAGCTATTGGGAATATAGGAACTGAAAAACTTGCAAAATATTTACCTGATTTACTGAAAAACCAATCGATTTATGTAAATTTGGCAGCGGCTAAGGCAGTATTTTTGCTTTCGCAATAAAAAAACGTCAAACCCGGCTGGATTGAGGTTTAAAAATCTCTTGACCTTGCCGGTAGGTGGTAATACAATTTTAGAGTCAATATCCTAATTTAACATTTGGATATTCCAGTTATTAAGGGGTCTTATTGGGTTTAGTCTGAAAGGAGTTTTCACTTGAATGCCTTAACCAAAATTTTGATAGTGCTTTTATCATTATTTGCACTGTTTCTTTGTGGTGCGGTCGTGATTTTTGTAAGCACGACGCATAACTATAAACAAATGTATGAAGATTCCCAGCGCGAACTCGGACAGGTGCAATCCGATAAGCGCAGTCTTGAACAGCAGCTCAACGATAAAATTCAGGCAATGAACCAGCTCAGCACCCGGCTTAACAATACTATCAGCTCGCTGGAGGCTGAAAAACAAAAGCTGGAAACCAATCTTAAAAATGCCGAACGCACAACTTTTGAGCTCCAGGAAAAAGTCCAGAATCTTGCCGGCTCAGCTATGAAATTCGAGCAGACGGTAGCCAGTATGGAAGGCTCGCTCAAACAGACAAGGCAGGAACTTGACGAATCCAGGGCATCGAGCATCAAACTGCAAAAAGACCTCAACGAAGTTACTGCTATGCTCGAGGAAAAAATGGCTCAGCTTGAGTCCGTTGAAATCGAACGAAAGCGATTGCTTGAAAAGATTGTGCAAATTGAAAATCACCTTGCTCCCGGGGCGGATACCTCCGCTGCCGATGCGGCACAGGGGGTAATTACAACGGATAGAGATACGGCTCAGCCGGCTGAACCTGTAAGCAGCGATGTCAGCATAAAAGGTTACATTAACGGCGTAAGCGACGGCCTGGTAACCATATCGGTCGGCTCGGCTGACGGTGTTCGCAAGGGAACAAGATTTCACGTGGTACGCCAGGCGAATTTTGTCTGCGATCTGGTGATTACGCACGTTGATACGGATACCTCGGCAGGTAATATTGAACTTGTAACAATGCCTCCGCAGGTCGGAGATGTGGCATCGACAACGTGGTAATCACCCGTTTTAAGCAAAAGGCCTGATTTTTAATATTTCTCCTTTTGGATGATTTAATTATATGGCTACTGTAAATCCTGCATCACAGAAAATCAAACCGGCCAGCAACATATACACCGTTCTGCTTGCTCTGGCAACGCTCGGAGTTGCCGCAGCAGGAATTTATGTTGCAGTTATCTGCTGGATGCGGTATGAAACTATATTGAAAGTAATGTAAAACCTGAACTTTCAGGTAACCATTGCTGTGCATCGGCATTGACGGCTTTTTGAAAGGGAGTTCTTGTGCTGCTGGATACCATTCTCGGCTGGTTTAGCATAGATATGGGTATTGATCTGGGTACGTGCAATACCCTTGTCTGCGTTTGCAACGAAGGTATCGTTCTTAATGAACCGAGTGTTGTAGCTGTAAGGAAGGGGACTAATGAAGTCCTAAATAATGGCACGGCAGTAGGGCTTGTCGCCCGTGAAATGCTCGGTAAAACCCCCGGCTCTATCACCGCAATTCGTCCACTCAAAGACGGCGTAATCAGCGATTTTGAAATCACGGAAGCCATGCTCGGCTATTTTATCCGCAAAGTTCACGGCAGAGGCGGTCTTTTTAAGCCCCGCGTTGTGATAGCCGTTCCCAGCGGAATTACCGCAGTTGAGCGTCGTGCAGTTATCGATAGCGCCGAACGTGCCGGTGCAAGAAAAGTCTATCTCGTTGACGAACCAATGGCCGCAGGACTCGGAGCAGGACTGCCGATTACTGAACCGACAGCCTCAATGATTGTGGATATTGGAGGTGGCACAACCGAAGTGGCAATAATGAGCTTAGGCGATATAAGTACCTGTGAGTCAATCCGCATCGGCGGCGACGATATGGACGAGGCAATCATAAATCATCTCAAGCGGACGTATAATTTGTTAATTGGGGAGCCTCGGGCAGAACAGGTAAAAATTCAGCTCGGGTCGGCTTCTCCGCTCGAAAAGGAACTTACGATGGAGATAGCCGGTCGTGATACTATTTCCGGCCTGCCCCGCAAGATAGTGATTACCAGCGAAGAAATCCGGGAAGCCCTGCGTGAACCGATAGCCGGCATTATTGAGACCGTAACCAAGACCCTCGAAAGAGCGGAACCCGAACTTGCCGCAGACCTTATCGATAACGGCGTAACTATATGCGGCGGCGGCTCATTGCTGCGCGGTATGGATACCGTACTTGCCAATGCCACAGGCCTTAAAGTCAAACAGGCCGAGGAGCCTTTAACCTGCGTAGCCCGCGGAACGAGCATTTACCTTGAAAATCTCGAGATGTGGAAGGCCACAATGGACAACAACGGCTACGGATGGGACTAATTCTGCCGCTGGTATTCGCCGATTCAATATGATATTATGCCCGCATGGCAAAGGCGCATACAAAAATCTCCAAACCGACGCTGTTTACAGCTTTAGTAATCGCAGGTCTGGTGATGCTTTTTGCGCCTGGGCGGATAACCGGCACGCTCAACTCGGCGTTTCTCGGCTTGTTCGGCTGGTGTATGAATATTGATATGTCGCACGACAGACCAGCCGCAGGGAATCCTCAGATAAATCTCGATGATTATGTTCCCAGAAGCGAGTATAATAAGCTGCTTACCGAATATGACAATCTTGTGGCCGATTTGATTGAGATGCAGAATAAATATGAAACGCTTTCCGGGATGGCATCCGATTTGCCTGCGGTTGGGGCGGGGCTGCTCATTGCTGACGTAATAAAATGCGATATTACTGCCGGTCGCCACGAAATGATAATCAACAAAGGTTCGGATGACGGCATTGCTGAAAACCAGTATGTTCTGGGAGGCAGCAGTGTTATAGGCACTATTTTGCGTGCTTATGAAAAAACCGCAAGGGTGAGGCTTATTACGGACCCGGCAAGCGCTATCCCCGTAAAAATCAGTGCGCAGGGCAATCCGCCTTATATCAACGCGGTTATGACAGGCAAGGCGCTGCCTTATGCGGTAATAGCAAACGTTCCCAAAAAATACAAGGTTGCGGAAAATTACAGGGTCTATGCGGAAAAAAAGCCGGGTCTGCTCGATGTTCGCAGAATCACAGGCCGGGTTGCAAAATGTATGCCGGACGAAAACAGTCCGCTGCTTTGGGATATCCGTGTTGCCCCTGCTTGTGATTTCAAAAGACTTTCACAGGTGGGCGTTATCATAACGAAATTTGAAATTCAGGAACTTCAGAAATGAA